>SKKO01000290.1 GCA_007123715.1 Balneolaceae bacterium
ATGATATGCAGCGGCTTGATATGAGATTGGGGATGGTTACAATGTGTATAGGCGGGGGTATGGGTGCAGCGGGAATTTTTGAAAAAATATAGTCCAGAGGCCTGAGACTTGAGAATTATTGAAATACAGGTTCTTTTATTTAGCTGAGAATAGGGTACTGGCATCATATTTAATTTCATCAACTATTCACCTCAAGTCTCAACGAAGGATCGGGAGATGCGAAAAACACGAAGCAAGACTCAATAATAAACCAACAATCATGTTCAATAAAGACACACTCAAAAATGAAGTCATCCTTATCACCGGCGGTGGCAGCGGACTCGGGCTTTCCATGGCGAAAAAGTTTGCGGAACTTGGAGCTGATATCGCCATTTGCGGGCGAACGGAGAAAAAACTGATTACTGCCACTGAAACCCTGAAAGAATTCGGAACGGAGGTGCGGTGGTACTCTGTGGATGTACGGGAGTATGATTCAACAGGGAATATGATCAACCAGATTATCAAAGATTTTGGAAAATTAACCGGGCTGGTGAACAACGCCGCAGGTAATTTTTTGAGTGCTTCTGAAGACCTCACACCGGGCGGATTTAAAGCCGTGGTGGATATCGTACTGCATGGCAGTTTCAACTGCACACACCATTTCGGTAATTATCTGATTAAAAAGAAAGAAAAGGGAAATATCCTGAATATCGTAACTACCTATGCTGAAGATGCCGGATCGGCATTTGTATTGCCATCGGCCTGTTCAAAAGCAGGTGTGCTTGCGATGACTCGTTCGCTGGCCTATGAGTGGGGTACCTATGGAATTCGCTTGAACGCTATTGCTCCGGGCCCCTTTCCCACAGAGGGAGCCTGGACTCGTCTTTTCCCAACCCGGAAATTTGAGAAAAAATATCTGGAAAAAATTCCGGCCGGCCGATATGGCGAACATGAAGAATTGGCCAATCTTGCCGCATTTTTATTAAGCGACATGGCTCCATATATCACAGGTGAATGTGTTACGATTGATGGCGGGGAGAAACTCTCCGGCGGGCAGTTTAACTTTATTGACTCAATTATGTCGAGAGGGAAACTGAAAATGGCTTTTAAGATGCTGAGGATGAAAAAATGAGGGGAATTTTTGCTTGGACAGGCCTGGGCAACATTTTCTGAGATATTTCCATACAAACCCGCAACTCCTGTCACGAACCAGGTTTTCTAAATAAACGAAATCAGCCAATGCCCCAAAAATACAGGGCAATTGGCTTTATAATTGACGCTTCGTCAATGTGTAATAATTCACCCCAATGCCTGATTAAACAAACCTGGACAAAACGGTGGTAACATTATATAACCAGGCTCTATATGGTTTATCCGGTTCGTGGGGCCATTCATCATAAATCCAGTTTTTGGATAGTAACTCCCAGGTATGATTCGAGTTCATCAAAAGTTTTAATATCCTTGATTGAGTCATTGCTTCGAGCTTTTGCAAGGAAATCGACAGGGACATGGACGGCCCGAATCAGCACATCCTGGAAACCGTCACTTCCGCCGAGGTTGTAATTTGCATCCAGAAAAAGACGAATATCGATCAATGTAAAATCATAATCGAAGAGTAATGTCCCCCTGTTGTTAAATTCAATAACGGGGAGTTTTCTCCACACTTCAAGATCATCTTCGGGGATGTAATCTTCGAGTACGAATACAAGAACTATATCTGAATCAAATACATCTATTTGGGTTGGGATATCCTGAAAGTGCTCAAAGCCTGTGGCAGCGTTCAGAGTTGCATTAAACTCAAAGGCTATGGGCAATATTTCCGGTCCGGAAGGTCCTTGCGGCCCGCGTGGCCCTTCCGGCCCTATAGGCCCTCTCTCACTGCAGGAAACCAGTGCGAATACCATCATTAAAAAGAAAAATTTAACGATCAGTGTTTTTTTCATGGGTACGATTTTTTAATGGAAAGTTAGTTTTTTGTAGCGGATTGATAATAACTTTGTTTCGTTTTATGAAACGATCAATTAAACGACTATCTCTTTAAAAAATGTACATTTGATACGATTCATTAGAAATCGCATTATGATGTTAGACAGGGAGAATATTCACAATTTCTGAGAGCGGGCTAAGTAACAATTACGTTTATAGAAAAATTATCTTCCGACAATCATCTCAGAATGTGTTTTCAACTTTTTATCTGCCAGTGCTTCCTGTACATTGAAGATATGGTCTCCGATTTTTTCCAGTCGTGTAATGTAGTCCAGAAAAATAACTCCTGCCTGTGATGTGTAAACTCCCTGTTCAAGACGCTTGTAATGAGCTTCTTTCATTTGATCGCGGACAGAATTGATCTCATTTTCAAATTCTATGGCCGGTTCAAGATTGATCCGTTTGCCGTTTACTTCGGCCATATTCAGCCTCATGAGTTTGATGGCTTTTAAAATAACATCCAGATACTCGCTTACTTCCAGTACCGCATCTTTGGGCAGGGCAACCTCCAGGTCCATCATTCTCTCAAAGGTTTTACTCATCTGGAAATACAGATCCCCGATTCTCTCCAGGTCATTGATGACACTGTGAATGGAACGTATCCGCCGCGTTGCCTCCTCGGTAAGGTTGCCCCTGGATACCTTGGTGAGGTATTCCGAGATCTCCAGCTCGATATTGTCGGTGATCTGTTCCCGCTTGGCCAGCTTCTTCAGGAATTTCTCCTGTTTTTTCTGCTTCTTGAAGAACAGGCCCGAAAAACTGTAATGCATTTTTTCAATCAGCCTGCCAAATAACTCAACCTCTTTGTACGCCTGGCTAATGGACAGCTCGGGCGATGACATCAGTCCGCCTGATATATATTTAAGGCGAAAGGCCTGGTTCTCCATGTCTGTATCTTTTTGATAGCGTTCCACCAGGCGGATGATTGCCGGGACAAAGCCAAACAGCAGCACCACATTGAATACATTGAATGTGGTGTGGAACAGTGACAGGCCTAGTGTGGCGGCGGCGCGTGCCTGCTGGGTGTCTCCAAAGATTGAACCCACATCAGGCTGAAAAAACTGCATCACAGCGTCAATACCATACAAAAACGGGTTAATCAGTACGATCATCCACAATACCCCAATCACATTGAACACAAAATGGAACCGTGCCGCGCGCTTGGCATGAACGTTGCCTACCAGCGCGGCAATGTTGGCCGTTACGGTGGTGCCAATGTTCTCACCCAGAATCATCGCCGCGGCAATAGGGAAGGTAATCCAGCCCTGAAACAGCATCACCAGGGTTATGGCCATAGCCGCTGAGGAGGACTGTGTAAGCAGTGTGAGGACAGTACCAACAAACACAAACAACACGATCGAACCGAACCCGTAGCCTGTCAACGCGTCCAGGGCAGCGAACATCTCCGGGTTTTCCTGGATATTGGGCACAGCGTCCTTGATAAACTCCAGCCCGATGAACAAAATACCAAATCCGATCATGGCCTCGGCCATATTGCGCAGTTTTTCCCTGCCAAAGAATAAAAACGGAAAAAAGATTCCGATCAGGGCAATGGCAATCGGGGTAATTTTCATCTGAAAGCCAAAAATCGAAACAATCCAGGCTGTTACCGTCGTGCCGATATTGGCTCCCATGATCACCCCGGTGGATTCGATGAAGGTGATGAGCCCCGCGTTTACAAAACTGACTACCAGCACCGTGGTGGTAGTGGAAGATTGGGTAATGGTAGTAGCTGCAAAGCCGGTAAACAGCCCGCTTAAACGGTTTCGCGTCATCCCTTTGAGAATTGCACGGAGTTTGCCGCCGGCAAATTTCTGCAAGCCGTCACTGAACACCTTCATTCCGAAAATGAAAATTCCTAATGAACCGATAAGTTG
>SKKO01000219.1 GCA_007123715.1 Balneolaceae bacterium
AAGGTTGTACAGAAACTCAGAAAAGAAGGAATCACCAAACGAGACCTAACGCGGGATGAATTCCTGGAACACGCCTGGGAGTGGACCCGCGAACACGGCGGCATCATCCTGCAGCAGCTTAAAAAGCTTGGAGCATCCTGCGACTGGAAACGAACCCGGTTTACACTTGAGGAAGAACTTTACGAAACCGTGATCGACTGTTTCATCGACCTTTATGAGCGTGGCCATATTTACCGTGGCCAGCGGATGGTGAACTGGGATCCCTCCGCACAAACAGCACTCAGCGACGAGGAGGTGATCCACAAAGAAGTACAGTCTAAATTGTACTTTGTAAGGTATCCGGTAAAAGATTCAGAAGAATTTGTAACCATTGCCACCACAAGGCCGGAAACCATCCTGGCTGACACAGCCGTTTGTGTGAATCCGGATGATAAGCGATATGGCCACCTGGTTGGCAAAACGGCCATCATCCCGATGGTAAACCGGGAGGTTCCCATTATTGCTGATGAGTATGTGGATCCGGAATTCGGTACCGGCTGTCTCAAAATCACACCTGCACACGACCCCAACGATTACGAACTTGGCCTCAAACACAATCTTGAGATCATCGATATGCTGAATCCCGATGGCACCGTTGCATACGGCATCGGGTTTTATGAAGGAAAAGACCGGTTTGAAGCCCGTAAAATGATTGTCCCCGACCTTGAAAAAGCGGGACTGCTGGTAAAAGTTGAGGATATGGACAACAAGGTTGGATACTCGGAACGGACGGATGCCGTAATTGAGCCCCGATTATCCCTGCAATGGTTCCTGAGAATGGATGAACTCGGAAAACCGGCCCTCGATAATGTGATGAATGACAATATCCGTTTTCATCCCGAAAAATTTAAAAACAGCTATCGTAACTGGATGGAAAATATCCGCGACTGGTGCATTTCGCGTCAGCTCTGGTGGGGACACCGAATTCCGGCGTGGTATTATGGCGATGGCGAATCAGATTATGTGATAGCCCGTACAGAAGAAGTGGCCATCGGAAAAGCGAAAGTTAAATCAGGCAATTACGACCTGAACCGGGCCGACATCCGCCAGGACGAGGATGTTCTGGATACCTGGTTCTCATCATGGCTCTGGCCGCTCTCAGTATTTGACCCGGATTTTATTCGAAACAAAAAAGCCAACAGGGAGCTGGAGTATTATTACCCGACCCAAGACCTGGTAACAGCACCTGAAATCATGTTTTTCTGGGTTGCACGGATGATTATGGCCGGATACACGTTTGCCGGAGAAAAACCTTTCAGCAATGTGTATTACCACGGCATTGTGCGCGATCAAAAGCGCCGTAAAATGTCAAAATCACTGGGAAACTCTCCTGATCCGCTTGACCTTATTGAGCAGTATGGAGCAGACGGAACCCGTGTAGGGATGCTTTTCTCATCTCCGGCCGGCAACGACCTGCTGTTTGACGAAGCCCTGTGCGAACAAGGCCGCAACTTCTCGAACAAAATCTGGAATGCGTTCCGGTTTCTCTCCATGAATATGGCTGAAGGGGAAACATACACCCCTTCAACTGAATTGGATACCGGAAATCTTGCCGATACCTGGATGATGGAACGCATCCGCACCACGCTTCTGGGAATGGAAGAAGATTTTGAAAAATACCGTCTGAATGAGGCTCTCAAGAAAATATATTCGCTGGTTTGGGATGATTTTTGCGACTGGTACATCGAGCTATGCAAAGCTGACGGTCCCGGACAAAACATGCCGAAGGAGAACCTGGAACGGGCGCTCGGCATCTTCGAAATTCTGATGAAAATGCTACACCCGTTTATGCCGTTCATTACCGAAGAGATCTGGCAGCGAATCAGTCCGCGTACTGTGGATAACGCCCTTACCATCAGCTCCTGGCCGGCTGAATCCCAACATGAGTTTGCCGTTGAGGAAAAACTATTCAAAATTATCCAGGCGCAGGTATCCGCCATTCGGAATATCCAGGCAGAGATGAATCTTAGCCCAAAAGCAGCACTGTCGATCCTTATCAGGCCAAAAACCGAAAATCTGGGCCGGCAGCTTATTAACGCTGAATGGATTTATAAAAAACTGCTCCCTGTGAAGCAAATCATCTGTGATGTATCCGTCACAAAACCGAAAGCCTCAGCCGCTGCAGTTGTGGAGGGTTCAGAGATTTTTATACCGCTTGAAGGGCTGATTGACCTTGAAAAAGAACGCGAGCGCATCCGGAAGGAGATCAGTCGTCTGGAAGGGTTCCTGAAAAGCGTAAACGGTAAGTTGTCAAATAAAGGGTTTGCAGAAAATGCGCCGGATTCTGTAGTAGAAAAAGAACGGCAGAAAAAAGCCGATGCCGAAACCAGCCTCGAAAAATTGAGAGAGCAGCTGGTTGAATTGAATTAAACCATTACCCACACCCTGATCCAACACGATTTCCCCGGGGGATTCCCTTTGAAAAGGCATCGCAGACCCTTCAATATGGCTCGGGATACACTACCGATGAAAGGTATTTCATGTCTCTAAAATTTTCACCATTTTGTGACATAAATCAGCTTAACCATTTTCTAACAATCACATGATCACCCCCGGCACATTCTGGCGAACCGTGATATCCGGTTTCATTGCAACGTTTATTATGGCGATGGTTTCGTTCCTGCAAGGCGGCCTCGGCCTCCCGACTATTGATATCGCATTTCTCATTCATAAAAGCCTGAATTATGTCCATGGATATGAATTTTACTCCATTTTTTGGGCAAATATGGCCTATATCATCGGTGGTATTCTGCTGGCGCTTATCTGGGTTGCCTTCCTTTTTAAACGTGTACCCGGCAACTGGCTGGTACACGGTATTATTTACGGTATTTTGATTTCGCTTTTCTCCGGCGTCATTATTGCGCCCCTAATTGCCCTTGCCGCGGGTGATTCTTTTGGCATCTTCTACCTCGATACATGGATTCCCGGGAAAATGCTGCTGGCAGGCGCCATCATGCATATCAGTTACGCAATTACGCTGATGCTCTGCCTGAAAGTTGCCGGTGTGTACAGTTTGGATTCCGGTTCCTGATCTGTACATGGATCAGGATTCGGCTTAAAACATCCCTTTGAACCTAACCGGCCTGCTATACTCCTTGCGGTTTTTTCTGAACTCTATTGGGAGTTAACCTGTTATAATATTACAAGTGGCAATAGATTTGCCCTTCAAGATTAATCTTGAATATAATATCAACTCAAAGTAAGAGAAAACAGGATATGAAGATCAAAGAATTATCACGAAAAGACCTTGAAGATTTAATTGCAGATAAGGGAATTGGATCGGGATACCTGAAACGTGCCGAACGGATCCAGAGAGATGTGAACCTTGCCATCTTACTGGGATCGGCAGCCATCCTCCTTGGTGCAACAGCCTTGACAATCTATAAATTCAAAGGCGAGTAACTGAATTCAGGCAGGTTTTAACGCCTGCCTGCTACTCACTTTTTCCTCAATAAGATATCAGAGTGGAATCTGTACTTGATGTAATCAGCAAACAAATGCCTCTAAAAGCCACTGAACTTACCCCAACCGGGTGCAACAACCTATGAGAAGTGACACTAAAAAAACTTAGTGCACCTTTGTGTCCTCGTGCCTTAGTGGCTAAATAGGATGAAAGTACCCGATGGATTAACGATTGCGCATTTTCATCTGGATCTAATGATCACTCCATCGCCGAATATAGCCGGTTCATAAACTCTCCCAGTACGCTGTTGTCAATCCATCGGAGTACTACTACAAGGTCTTTTTCTTCATCAATAATGATGTAGTTGCCTCCAAATCCGGATGCATAGTAAACATG
>SKKO01000023.1 GCA_007123715.1 Balneolaceae bacterium
AGATTATTTCCTGGCAGCACAGGCTATGCAGCAACAGGAAATCACCGTCAATGGATTTGAAACGTCAAAGCCGCTGCCTGAACCGGAAGAGAAGGAAAAGATTGCAGTGAGTGATCTTACACGGTTTTTCAGGAATCCCGTTTCGGGATTTATGCAAAAACGATTGGGTGTCTATTTTAAGGAGCCGGAGAATGAAAAAGAAGAATTTGAAACCGGCCATCTCGAAACTCACATTTTATTTCAAAAAGTTTTTGGATGGATGCTATCCGGAAAAAATGACGGGGAGATTCGTAATTTGCTGTCAGGTGCCGGAATATTGCCATCAGGATGGCCCGGACAAAAGACCATGAATGATCTGCTGGAAAATGCCCAAACGGCTATTTTTACACTGCGGGAACATGAATTTGAACCTGAATTTGATTATTTAAATATTTCTATTTCATTGGGTAACATCATTATAGAAGATGATATATCAACTTATTCTAAAAATAGATTACTGGATATCAATCCTTCAGGGAAATCAGGACGAACCTTTATAGAAACATGGATCAGGCATCTTTGCAAGCTTGGGAGCGGTGGAACAGGCCCGTCATGGCTGCTGTGTAATCTGAAGAAAGGTGAGCCTGAACTGATCCGGTTTGATGATCCGGGAAACGCAACTGAAATCCTTACAGGCTTCGTACAGCTTTACAGGGAAGGCCTGTTAAGCCCATTACATTTCTTTCCAAATACACTCACAGAATTCAGTGAAAATGATGATTCAAAAAGAGATCATAAAGCCAGGCTGGCTTTTGAAGGTGCGTATCTTACCTATGGTGAAAGAGAAAATATCTTTGTTCAGACTTTACTCGGCCCTTCGGCAGCATTTTCACACTCATTTCTTGAAGATCGGTTTCTTGCCATAACAGATGCCATGATTGCCAATAAAAAGGAGGAAGGGTGAAAAAAGCGCTGAATTCTGTTTACGATGTGGAATGGAAGCCACGAGTTCTGATTGAGGCCAGTGCGGGGACCGGAAAAACATATACCATTGCCGGGCTTTTTGTGCGGCTTCTTGTTGAAAAAAAGCTGACGGTTGACCGTATCCTGGTGATGACATTTACCCGGAAAGCAACTGCGGAATTGCGCGATCGTATTTTTAAAAGGCTACGGGAATGCCTGAAAGTACTTGAAGATGGCAAAAATGAATCATCAGACGAATTTCTGACGTTGTTTTTAGAACATCTTTCTGACAAAGACGAAGCTCTTCGCACATTAAAGGAAGCAGTCCGGAATTTTGATGAGAGCCATGTGACGACAATCCACGGATTCTGCCAAAAGGTGCTGAATGAGGAAGCCCTGATAGTGGGTACACCGTTTGAAATGGAAGTGAACCAGCATGATGATGCACTGACTCAGGCAGCAGAAGATTACTGGAGGCAGTTTATCCACCGGCACAGCGGAACAGAAGCCGGAAGATATTATTCGGCGAAATTGTTCTCCCTCGCATCATCACCGGCAAAGCTGAAAGAGCTTGTTTCACCGCTCATCAGTAAATCGTATGCTGAAATCAGGGGAGAGGTGATGGAAGATCCGATCGGTTGCCTGGAACGGATCATCAAGAGCCGCGGTGAATTAAAAAAAATGTGGATGGATGACGAAAAACAGATTCTTGACATATTACATCATTGTGAAATCAGCAGATATCAGCAGCATCTGGCAAGCAGACTGAGAAAGCTCCGTACATTTCTGATGGACGATAACTATACTTCAGACTCACCGGAAAGCCTTCAGTATTTTACTTCAGATTACCTTTATGATGAGAGCAATCTGAAAAAATCAGGAAACCCAACATCTCATCATCCGTATTTTGAATTATGCAGTCAGTTTGCAGAACTGATCAAAGATATCGATAAAATAAAAACTACTCTGATTGTTGATTCATACAGAAAAATTCTGGAGTTGAGAGATGATCTGTTAAATAATTCAACAGCAGTTACTTATGATGATCTACTGAGAAATGTTCAAAAGGCTTTAAGGGATGTAACAAGAGGCGAAGAGCTCGGGCATTCCCTGCTTGGGAAGTATCCGTTTGCGCTGGTCGATGAGTTTCAGGATACCGATCCCATGCAGTACGACATATTTGACAGCATTTACCCGGAATCAGGTGGAGAGTCTGGTTTGTTCATGATTGGTGATCCGAAACAGGCCATTTACGGTTTCCGCGGTGCGGATATCTATACCTACTTTAAAGCCAGGAAAGCGGTAAAGGGGCAGGTGTACACACTTGAGAAAAATTTCCGCAGTTCCCCGAGGCTTATTGAGGCAGTGAATGCGGTTTTTGGCGGAGAACGAAATGCTTTTATTCAGGCTGAAATCGATTTTTTTGATTCCGAACCGGGAATGCCGTCCATAGGAAAGGAATTTCTTGTGGACGGGAAACCCGGAGATCATTTCAGAATAACGTCTAAAACCGGTGAGGAGAAGAGCAAGGAAATCTGCAATGACTTTGCATTTCAGCATACCGTCTCCCGGATTGCAGCCTTGCTGGATATGGCGAACAAGGGGCGTGTGACGATCCGCGGAAAAAAACTTCGGGCCGGGGATATCGCTGTCCTTGTTTCAGGCCACAGGGAGGCAGGCCAAATAAAGAAATTACTGAAATCCATTGGCATTGAATCGGTTACATACTCCCGTCAGCAGGTTTTCGAGACCTTTGAGGCACACCGGTTGGCATTGCTGATGGCAGCTGTTCTGGAGCCTTTTAACCAGGCTGCACTGAATAATGTGCTGGTGAGCGGATTTTTTGGGCTGGATCTGTCTTTGTTATATGAAAATGTGGAGGATGAAGACAAAAAGCAGATACTTTCAGCAGAACTCCGGCAATTGAATGAAATCTGGCACAGGCATGGCTTCTACCCGATGTTCAGATCTGTTCTTTTTCGTGAAGGAAGGCTGTCAAAACTGGCTCGTCTCACTGATTCGGAAAGAGTATTTACGAACCTTTATCAATTGGCGGATATCTGCACAAAAGCAGAAAAAGAGGGCAGCTTGGCTCCCGGTGCACTCCACACGTGGTTTCTGAGGGAAAAAAATGATCCGGGCAGTGATGAGGAACGCACCCTTTTACTGGAAAGTGACCAAAACCTTGTAAAAATAAGTACCATTCATAACAGCAAGGGGCTTCAGTTCCCGGTGGTTTTTTGCCCCACGCTATGGGAATCAAAAAAGAAGAAAAGTACAATGATCGAATATCATCCGGAGGGATCGGATGACCTTGTGATTTACGCAGGCCAGCAGGCAGACAGTGAAAGGGCGCTGGCAGAAGAAAAATATTTGCAGGAATCGGTCGCTGAAGAAGTAAGGAAAGCCTACGTAGCCGTAACACGGGCGAAATATCTGTGCCATGTTATGTGGGTAAGCCACAGGGAGTCGCGGTATTCGGGATTGGGTGCACAGGCTTATGGTGAACAGCTTTTCAAAGAACCAATCGCAGAAAGTTCATTTGATGAAGTGTTCGAACACCTTTCGGAAACGCATCCGGATGCTGTTCAATTTGAGCGGCTGGATGAACCGGCCCGAAGGTCAGCCGCTGTTATTTACGATTCAGAAGACGAAAAAGCCATGGAGCTCAAACCCTATAGAGGAAGGAAAGAGCTAACAGTACACCGGAAACTTGAGAGTTTTTCTTCATTAATGCGGCTGCATTCAAAGGCGATAGATCAGCCGGATTATGACCAGGTGATGGAAGCCTATGTTGGTGCATTCGAACAAAAAGGGAACTCGCCGCAGGCTCCAACCATCTATAATTTTCCGAGGGGGGCAGCCGCGGGAACAGCTGTTCACAAGCTGTTTGAGAGGGACGAGTTTGACTTTCGTACAGCCGGAATCGCAGGTGAATCTGTGTGGATTGGTGAAGTACTCAGCCAGCATCAAATAGATAGAAAGTGGTCACCTGTTATGAGGCAAATGCTCGCAGATGTTGCCGGCGCAGTACTTCCCGGGATTGACCTCTCAGAGGTTCAAACCTCTGAGAGGCTCCGTGAAATGGAATTTCATTTCTTATCTGCCGATACCGAATCGGAACGGTTGTTCAGGATAATCCGGAATGAACCGGTATCTGCTGAAACAAGCAGGAAGGCCACGGGTTTTATGACCGGATTTATTGATCTGATTATCCGTCAAAACGGCCGCTATTACATTCTCGATTATAAATCGAATCACCTTGGGGATGAACTTTCAGATTACGAGCCATCACAGCTCCGGCAGGAAATTTACTCGAATGGATACGATTTACAATACCATTTATATACCCTGGCATTGGCTCAGTATCTTGCAAAACGGATCACGGATTTCAGTTACGAATCTCACTTCGGGGGTGTGGCATATCTCTTTGTGCGTGGCATGAGAGCAGGCTCGTCAAACGGTGTATGGTTTCACAAACCGGATCAAAGAATTATTCAATTACTGGGAAAAGAGCTGGGTGTGTACTGTTGAGTGCAGAGAGTAAACCTGCCCCGTGAGGGATCCCAATGGGAACAGCCCTCCTACGTTAAAACTACAGAGGACAGGCACCCACCGGATCGGTCAGCGTTGAAACGGGAGCGGGGGAACGGCATATCCCGGATTATTCATGACTGATTTATTTGCCTTGATATTTCCACGGATTCTCCCCTGTTTGGTCTTGTGAATAGTCGCCCCGTCTTTCAGCAGGCGGGTTCGTATGGTACTGATCTGCCAGGCGTGAACGCCCTTTACCGCTGTTTTGCCGGGCAGGTTGCTCACTATATAACGAATGTTTAACCCTTTGCCCGTGCTTTCAATTTTGGCAATGCACCCCTGCGGGCTATCCCAGCTGGCGGCCTGTAGGAAAACTCTATAAAATGCTGGTAATTCTCCCCCGGCTCACATAACCCCGGCGTACGGCATCCCCTACGCGTGCGGTGTGACGTTTGAGCAACGTATTGCCAGCCACACCCAGCACGAAATACAATCCGTACTCCCGGGCCAGCCGGTAGAACCCCGGGCTACTAAAGCCGCTATCGCCACGGATCGTAAGGATCATGTCGGGGTAACGCGCACGAATCGCACGCACCACACGTTTGAGGATCCCCACATACCAGCGGTTGGAATGGCTGTTGCCCGGGCGCAGAACAGGCACAATAATCTGGCCGGTATCCCCATCATGAAAAAACAGTTCGCTGTACATAAATTGCCCGTAAAATCCATTAAACATACTCAATTGCTGGTTGCCATGGGTGGGGTCGTCGGTAGCATCGATATCTATAATGAGGTGGCTGCGCCCGCCCAGCGAGTCCACGTAGCGCTCCAGCCACCCATAGCACAACTCAAATACCGCGCGTTTATCCACATTATTTTTAAAACGGGAAAGCGTTGGATGGGAGGTCATCTGCCCGCGAAGGATATCGGCAAACAGCGGATCGTTCTTCAGCAGCTCCACATCGTTGCAGTCCTCATATCCCTGCAATAAGGTAAACACACGCTGGCGCAGGAGCTTTTCGACTGAATGGGTAACCTTGGCCGGCTCCTGCTGGTCGGAGATATGAGCGCTGATACGGGAAAGAAGCTTGTGTTTGCGTTCGAGTTTATCCAGCAGTACGACAGCCCCGTCGGAACTAACCTGTTCGGCCATAATTCAACAGATACTTCTGTATTTCCCCGATAAAAAGCTATAGTTTTCTTCCTCCTATTTGGGTGTGTTTTTAGAGTGTTTTATTGTTTGTTAACTAACTCAAAAATAATACTTTAATACCCCAAATAGGAATTTATTTATGAATAATCCGGGTTAAAAACTGGTGTGCCTGCTTTATAGCGGAGCTGGAATTTTTACATTTGATTCAAAAGTGCCGGTTTATGACTGCACGGTTTGCAATTTGAAATGAGATTCATTATCATTTTCAACAATATTAAACAGGTCTGGCTATAGATCATGTAATCAGTAGTGTAGCCTTCCGATAGATAAAACTATTTTGTTATGAATGTATTTAGAGCTTCTCTGCTGCTTGGCTTTGTCTTTTTTTTGTTTGTGTCATGTGAAGACAGTTCATCTGGGATAACTGATGATGAACAAAATGGCCAGAAAACTGCCACCGCTGTTGTCGATGTAACCAACCCCGCCACAGGCCGGATCTGGATGGACCGCAACCTGGGCGCTTCGCGTGCGGCTACCTCCATGGCCGACGAACAGGCCTATGGTGATTTATACCAGTGGGGCAGGGATGCTGATGGGCACCAAAACCGAAACTCATCCACCACTACAACACTAAGCAATTCGGATCAACCTGGCAATGGAAGATTTATTAGTGCTTCAGACAGCCCATATGACTGGCGCAGGCCCCAAAATAACAATCTGTGGCAGGGTATGAATGGCATAAACAACCCATGCCCAAGCGGCTACCGATTGCCAACGGAAACCGAGTGGGAAGAGGAGATCGATAGCTGGATCAGCGCTGATTCAGCCGGGGCCTTTGCCTCCCCGCTGAAGTTGCCTTTGGCGGGCGTCCGTTTCTTTAATGGGGATCTCTTAGGAGGGGGCAGCTATTGGTCTGGTACCGCAGATGGCACGGACTCGCAGGCCCTCTACTTCTGGGGCGACGATAACGATGCCTTCATGGACAACGGCGTCCGCGCGTTCGGATACTCCGTCCGTTGCCTCAAGGATTGATACCCCCCTAACGATACTCTCTGGAAATATGAGAGACGTTGTCGAAGGGTTTTTGGAGCATATATCAAAGGGGAGGGGTGAAATTGCCCCGAAGTGATGCCTTTGGCATTGAACTGTTGAGCGCAGAGAGTAAACCTGCCCCGTGAGGGATCCCAATGGGAACAGCCCTCCTACGTTAAAACTACAGAGGACAGGCACCCACCGGATCGGTCAGCGTTGAAACGGGAGCGGGGGAACAGCATATATCGAAGGATTGTCAATCCCCGGATTGACATGAAGGCAAGCTGAATACGATACAATTGCCGTCTGCTTTAGCTGACGCATTGAAAAGCTTGCCGAAAACGAACCCCCGCAAAAAACTCCCCCTTTCCTAAAGGGGGTTGGGGGGATTTCAGGATAGTTGACAAAAATGGTCGCAGGTTTAGGGAAGGAGTTGTTTATACCATATGGCAAGGGGACACAAGCCCCCAAGGGATAAACCCCAAAGGGGCAGGCAAAATGCTTGCGCCATCATTTGCCTGTCACCGGTAGCCACTAATTTTGCCCAAAAGCCTGCTCTACGAAGTTTTAACGTAGTAGAGCGGACAATACCATTGAATAGGTGCCATAAAAAAAAATGTGCACCTTTGTGTCATCGTACCTTCGTGGCTAAAACCTTCCTGCCTTCGATCATGCCATTGACACTTCGTGTCAATATCCATATTGTGTCCTTAATCTTAATATCCATACAAAGAAATATGGAACCCATTTTCTACAGGTTGGAAGAAATGCACAAGTTATTGAGCAGGGGAGATGAATGTTTCCTGGAGGGAAGCCAATGAAGCCCGAGTCACAACAATACACATGGTGGGAGGCAGGCATCCGTGCCGGATGGATTGAACGTTATGAACAGGAGATGATCCGGTTTATGGAAGAAGAATTTGGCCGGATGAATGAGGATGTCCGCTGCGCCCTGGTATTCACGTCTCTCTTTTTAAAAGGCGGGCACACAGCCCTGCCACTCGATCAATCGCCCGGGGAATGGGCAACGATCTTGGGGCTTGATCATGAGCAATCAGCCCATTTATCAGATGAAAAACCAGACATAGAGAGGATCAAAGAGAGTGTTTTGATATCTGATACGTACGATATAAAGCCATTGGTATTACAGAATAGCTTACTCTCATTCAGAAAATACTATAATCAGGAAGTTAAACTGCTTCAATGGATTAAAGAAAAAAGTGAAAATAATTATATTACTGATATAAATACTTATATCAGAGGTATTTTTCCTGAAAATGAGGGAAATGAACCCGATTGGCAAAAAGTTGCGGCAGTTCTGTCGGCCATTAAGCCTTTTCTCATCATTTCAGGCGGACCGGGTACAGGGAAAACCACAACGATAGCCAGGTTGCTTGTTCTGCATCAAAGAATGAATGGCCGTTCCATGCGGGTGGCACTTGCGGCGCCAACGGGAAAAGCAGCCGGACGTATGGGCGAAGCGCTGACTCGAGAGCTGAGACGATTGAATGTGCCTGGTGAAATTTTAAAAGATTTTCCAAGAGAAGCCAGTACCATTCACCGGCTGCTTTCGGGCACGGAAGAATTGGGACTGCTGCCACTGGTAGAAAAAAAGAAGCTCCGTTACGACCTGGTGATTGTTGATGAAGCCTCCATGATTGACCTTAACCTGATGCACCGGCTAATTTCGCACCTCGGAGAAAAGACACGGCTCATCCTGCTGGGTGATAAGGACCAGCTTGCATCGGTAGAAGCCGGGTCTGTTTTTGCAGACCTTTGCCGTAAAAAAAGGAATGCATTTCACCGCGAAACGCTGAATTTCATCAGGGCTGCAGGCATTGAAGATGAAATTCCTGAAACAGCCCATGCCGGACTGGATGATTCCATTGTTTGCCTTACTAAAAGCTACCGTTTCGGCCCCGATAGCGGAATAGGCCGCCTGGCGGCTTTTGTGAAAGAGGGAGGAGGTGAGCTTGAATTACTCGATTCAATTTTTAAGACATACAATGATCTAAACCATGAACATTTCAGCTTTCAGCAAGAGCAGTTAGACGTTGTGATTAAAAGTCTTTTGAACAAGCTGAAGGAAAGTCAGACCTTGTATGACCCACAGAAGCTGCTGGAGTACTGGAAGAGTTCGTCATGGCTGGCTGTATTGAGGCGCGGGCTCACAGGCACAGACCGGTTAAACCGTTTAATGGAACAACAGATTGCAGCAGAAAGGATCGTGCCCATAGAAAACGGCTGGTATCACGGCCGGCCGGTTATAATTACCCAAAATGATTACGGTCTTGGGGTATTTAACGGCGATACCGGTGTTTGTATACGTGAAAATGATAGAGAAATGTGGGTATACGTTGAGTCGGGCGCAGGCCTGCGCCGGATCAAACCCCAGCGGCTGACCCGGTTCGAACCCGGATGGTTTTTAACGGTACACAAAAGCCAGGGTTCTGAGTTCGATTCGGTGAATCTTTTGCTGCCAAAAACCTGGAATTCCCTTATTTCCAGAGAGCTGCTATATACAGCGGTAACCCGGGCTCGTAAGCGATTCAGCTTATTTGGCTCTGAAGAACTTTTTCTTCAGGGAATCCAAAACGAAACCGAGAGATATACGGGATTGAAATAGAACATTTAGGAACAAATTCAGGACGATACAGTTTATCCGTTCGTCTGTTATTCAGGGGTTTCTTATGTACGCAAACCCGGATCCTTCAACTAATAGCGGGTATGCAAAGGCTATCCGAGCCGGAGAAGCTCTCCGGCGTAAGTTAACGCCAGGTAAAAGCACCGGGGCTCTGTTCAGGAAGACAACGCCATGGATCATCCTGTGAACTGGCGTATGCAAGATCACGATATGCCCTGTAGTTTCATGCGCCGGCTCGTAACCCCCGGCACATTGTCATCATGACACTCAAGCCTGTACTTTTCCGGCTGGAGTGGAAGTCTGGGAATACTGAACACCGAATGTCGAAGGAATCGAGACCGTGTGAAAACTATTTAGGGAAAATTATTTTCCTAAAAATATTATGTTTATTTAGATAATTACTAAAAGTATTAAATCAAATCACTAAAATTCTCTTTAAATCCGTATATATTTAAGTTTTATTCAGGGGAATTCGACTTTTCACACAGCCTCAATCCCTACGGGAAATATCGAAGGGCAGGTGTACTTAATACGATACAATTGCCGTCTGCTTTAGCTGACGGATAGATAAGCTTAAACCCAGATTACGCAATAGAAAAAAAGGTATTACATTAGAGTGTTTAGATTCTAATGCGTAGCAATAGAGAAAAGGTGCTTATGAACGTTGAGTATAAGTTTACAAATAAAGAAGTTACACCCTGGGGTGGAATGGTCTTTCTCAAGCAGTTTTTAGATAGTATGGGCCTGAAAGACCAAGTCAATCGTTGCCAGGCATTGCCGCAGCCGGGATCGAATCGTGGCTATAGCCCATTGGTGATTTTAGAAGCGTTTATCTGTAGTATATGGTGTGGTGCCAATCGGTTTTTACACACCGAGGTAACGCGTTCAGATCGTGCGTTAGCCGGCATTTTTGGTTGGAAAAGAGTTCCTGGTCAGGATACCTACAAGCGTTTTTTTGGCAAATTCACCCAATCGCTGAACCAACAGGTAGCGGATCATTTTTACCGGTGGATCTTCAGTAATCTACACGCAGACAATTTCACCCTTGATCTTGACAGTAGTGTCATCACGCGATATGGCTCCCGGCAAGGGGCTAAAAAGGCTACAATCCCTCCAAAAAAGGCCGTCCATCCCATCATCCCATCATCGCCTTTATCAATGATGTGAAATTGGTAGCCAATATGTGGCTGCGCAGCGGTGATGCTTCTGCCTCAAACAATGTACTGGGATTTCTGGAGGATACCCTGGCGAAGCTGTCCGGTAAAAAAGTAAGCCTGATTCGTCTGGACAGCGGTTTTTTTGGTGATGAGGTGTTGAGTTATCTGGAAGATCATGCCCATCGCTATATTGTTGCAGCCAGGTTTTATCACCCCATACAGCGGCTGATCGGATCCAGGCAAAACTGGCTGGTACTCGATGAGGGTATCGAAGTGTGCGAGTTGAGCTGGCAGGGGGACAAATGGAAGGCTCCCAGAAAGATGATTGTTGTCAGGCAACACATTGCCCAACGCCCAAAGGCTGCCGATAAAACGCTGAGCCTGTTTGCCGACGAGCAGGTATATCACCATTACCGCTATAGTGCCTATTTTACGAATCTGGAGTTCGCTCCGGCGGAAATCTGGAGGCTTTACAGAGGCCGCGGTGATGCGGAAAACCGCATTAAAGAACTCAAAAATGACTTTGGTTTTGATAGTTTTAATCTCAACGGACTCTACCCCACAGAAGCTGCGCTGACGTTTGCCATGATCGCCTACAATCTGATGGCTATCTTCAGGATGTTTGTTCTGCAAGAGAAAACTCAAAAACACCTGTCCACCCTGCGATACCGCACCTTTGCCATTGGTGCGTACTTTGAAAAGGTAAAAGGAAAGCTGGTGCTGCGTATAGCACTGACTAAAAAGCGGCGAAAATGGTTCGATTCGCTATGGGATTACCCTATTCAGTTTCCCAACCATTTTTCTAATGCGTAATCTGGGTTTAAGCCAACCATGTAGTGATCTCTATGGGAAAACACACTTTCCACAAATCTGTCATCGCTAGCAATTAGTTTCACTCGTTACTCTAATCTCACCCACAGTATTCAACATAAAACTATAAATAATCAGGCTGAAGCACCCCGGCAGCTCGCAGGATTTCTGCCAAAGGCATTCCTTCGGTGCAGGTTTTGCGGATAAATTATTTACCAAAGTGATCCCTATTAGAAGGTTTATCAAAACTGACGATAAATCATCTTTGTTAATTATTTACAATTGAACAAAGGTGAGTATTCCGAAAATTAAAAAATTATAATGTATTGATAATACTACATTTGTAGACTTTCAATAAAAATATATATATACTTATATATGAAATTAAAACCATGGCTAATCAAATGGAAAATAACAATTCAGAATTATCTTGGGAAAAACCGGTTATTCATAAAGTTCTATTGACCCAGGTAACTAAAGGTGGGATGTCAGTAGGGAATGACGGTGGCGGAATGGGTGCCGGAATGTCAGCGCCAGCAACATCGTAAGTTTGAAGCTGATGTACACAAATTATAATGGCGGCATAAATTATTGCATCATTCTTAGTTGAAATTTTCTAAAATGGATTTACGATAATAGTCGCTTATAAATGTACACTCAAATTTTATTAAATTTGCACGTGGGGGATAGTGGATTACGCAAGTAAAAGGATGTTCGGTCAAGTCTGGCGGTCTTTTTGTTTCGTAGTATTCAAGTAGGGTAAGTGTGAGAAATAACCGCGCTGTGCCTGTCCATATCGTATGTTTGGGGAGCTTGACGGGTTAAATGCAATACCCCTTTTATAGGTTTTATAAGTGATGATCAAACTGCTTTCAGATTTGACCTCTTTTATCCGATCTGTAATGAAGATAACCGGTTTATATCCTGCAAAATGAAAAAAAGACAAATTACATCAGTGTATTTGCTTAACGATATAAGTTGTGCAGCCAATTATTTACTGCAAGGAGGAATACCCATGCCATTCCTTTATGGGTCATAACCAAATTTTCATTTGTATATTTCCACTCATTTACGTCAATAATAGAATCCAAAACAGGATGTAAATTCAATTCATTTCTGATTTGAATTCTTTTAGATTCGAATTGATGATCTGTAAAGTAGGGTGTAGTTACTCGCTTTCGGTTTATGATTTGGTTTGGAAGAACCCCCTTATAGGCTACACGTGTTATATATTTTTCAACCCTCCAGGGTATGGGTTCAACAGATATGGCCAGATTTAATAATCTGCGATCGCTGAAAGGGTCCATTGCCGGGGTTCTGTGTGACGCATAATCATACGTTGTCGATACGTCTCCTGCTGAACACATATAACTATAAATAAACCTTAAATGAAGAGGGCAGTTACCAAGGTGCCAGGAATTTCTTTCATGGTATAAAAAATTAATAATTGTCTGCGTTAACTCATTTTTCATTATCCATGGAATATTTTCATTCTTCATCTTATTCAAAGGCTTTCTTGATTGCCATCTCCATGCCCCTCTTTTCCATGGTTTATAATCGTAACCAAATTTTCGGATTCTTGAAGATTCTTTGAGTATATCGAGAATTTTTCCTTTGAGGAGTAATTCTAACAATGATGCGCGTGAAAATATTTCACCGGACCTGCCGGTAAAAACAGCGGTTCCATGTCTCATCACCTCAGAAGAAAATGTATCCCAATATCCAAACCAGTGATGAGGCATCCACATATCCAGTCCCTTTTTTCTGGGCCATAGTTCACAGTTTTCTAACGGGACACCGATATAGGGTATGTTGAGAGTATTTGAAACAAGACGGGTTAATTCCGCTTCACTGCTATTCAAACCTGGCGGATATTCGGCATGTAAGGTGCTAATTTCAAGGTCTAAACCTTCTGTGTCCCGAAGATGTGCTAATTCTGCTGCAATTGGAGTAGAATCTAAGCCGCCGGTAAGTGATATGACAACTTTTTTATGACCTCGTAATCTCTCCCGTATACTTTGACGAAGATTAAATCGGAAAATTTCTGTTGCCTCCTGTTCATTATTGGGTTTCCAGGCAGGTAAATATGAAGGGAATTTCCACCAACGCCTGATTTTAAGAATACCATTCTTCCAAATGAGTGCGTGTCCTAAAAGCAGAAATTTTACATGCAGCAGGTAAGTTCTATTTGCTTCCGGTGAACCATAATTCATTGAAAGTGCTGATATAATTTCATTTAAATCCGGCTCTTTTGGTATCATTGGTACCAA
>SKKO01000028.1 GCA_007123715.1 Balneolaceae bacterium
GTATTCCGATCTCTTTCATGCGCTCCTGAACAACAACAAACATGATGTTGGCCACACCGATACCCCCAACAGCAAGGGTAAAAAAACCAATAAGTGCAAGGAACCCGTTAATTCCGTAAAATAAGAGGTTGATAAAGGCCCAGAATTCATTGGTATCCCAAATCATCAATGCGTCACGGTCTGATGGGTCGAACCGGTGTTTCCTTGCCATCACTTCGTAAACCTGTTCTATGATGGAAACAGCAAGTACAGGGTCGGATGGTGTATAGAGCATGGCACTGATGTAATCCGTTCCCAGCATGGCAGACATGGTGGTAGCCGGAATAAATGCCCTGTCATAATCCCGCTGAGAGTAGGAGGAATTTTGAATTTTATCCTGCATTACACCGATCACGGTAAAAGGGGTTTGGCCAACCATTACCTGTTTGCCGACAGGATCTTCATCACCGAATATATTTTCGGCCAGCCTGTTTCCCAGAAATATGACTCTTCGCCGTTCCCCGATATCCATTTCATTTAACCATCGCCCTCCCTCTTGTTCAAATACATTACGAATGGAAGAATAGACCGGATATACGCCTCCAATGTTGGAATTACGCCTGCGTTCACCATAGGATACCTGATATGTACGCATATATTCAGGGGTAACCACTTCCATATCCGGGATCTGATTTTTGAGAAGCTGTGCATCGGCCTCTCTCATTCTGATGGGCCGGCCAATTCCGTAGCCCAGGTGTGCTTTGGTGGTTTGCCCGTTAAAAATGATGGCAAGCTGATCCCCCATTCCGCGCATATTCAATACGGTTTGGTCACGAAATCCGATACCAAATGCAAGCAGTAAAATCAATGTGGCAGTACCCCACATGATCCCGAAAATGGTAAGGAAGCTCCGAAGTTTCTGGCTGCTCAGGTTACGGTAAAGGTCTGATATCAGGCTGTTAAAAGACATATTTCAGGTAGAATTCTTGCTTTTTTCTTCTCTATTCCGGATTGAAAGTTCTAAACAAATGCAACAACCGGATGCGAATGGATTGATTTGATATGAACTATCTGACCGTCAATTTTCGTACAGGTTTCTCAAGTACTTTTTCGCCTTCCTCAAGGCCATCGACCACCGCCACGGTAATGGCATCACTCAGGCCAAGTTCCACTTCTTTTTCAATTCTTTTTTGAGAATCATCGCCCGCAACTTCAACAAATGCACGCCCGTCCCGCATGGTGATCACTCTTTCAGGAATCGTAATGGCATTATCCATCCGCTCAATGATAATGTCAGCGTTTGCAGAATAACCGGCCCGGAGTACAGCACCATTAGCATCAGTAATGGTTATTTCAACCGGAAATACTGTAGCGTTGTCCTGCAATTTGGCTTTTAGCGAAATTCTGTTCAGAATACCCTTTACCGTTATATTTGGAAGTGCACCAATTTTAATCTCAGCCGGCATACCTTCTTCGAGTTTCCCGACATCAATTTCGTCAACAGTTCCTTTAAACAGCAGTCGCTCCATTCCTGCAATACTCATAAGCGGAGTTCCTGCCTGGTAAGAAGTTAGTGGTACAACAGGTTCGCCGATATCCACCATTTTTTCAAGGATAAAACCGTCAACAGGTGACCGAATCACCGATTCGATGATGGTATTTCCGATTGCTACCCTGCCTGATTCAAGTAAATCGAGGCGTTCTTTGTTGATTTGAACACGAATTTCAACATCATCGTAACGCTGTTCAAGCTGATCAAATTCTTGCTGGGATACCAGGTTTCTTTCGCGCAAAACGTTCATGCGTTCGAGCTCTCTTTCCAAATTAGCTTGTTCTATTTGTGTACGCTCAAGATTCCTTTTCGCCTCGGCAAGTTCGAGCGGAGTGGGATCCGGCCTTACCTCAATGAGCGGCTGTCCTTCGCGCACATAATCGCCCGGTTCGGCAAAAATCTTATTCACTACACCGGAAATCTTGGATTTAATCTCTATTTCGTTTTCCGGCTCAATCGTTCCAACAGCGAGTGCCTTTTCGATTACAACGCCACGCTCTGCAACAACATATGGGTCGCTGTTGTCCTGTTCAGAGGCTGAATTGCTTTTAATATAGAAGAACGCACCGCTGCCAAGTACGATTACAGTTACAAGTATAATCCAGATTTTTTTCTTTTTCATTTTTTCCGATTTGATTCTGATATACTACTTATGGGTTTAAATCAATACGGAACTTTTTGAATGATGTTACTAACGCTACACAAAAACTTCATAAAAGTTGGATGTGAAGTTCTAGAAAATTGTTAAGCGTAATGCTATCAGTAATTTAATTTTTAAAGAATTTGATTGTGAATTCAACAAATAAGCAACAGGAAACTCATTCAGATAAAGTTGACTGTAAATTTTCAGGCAATCTTGTGAGAATTTCCTTTAATTTGAATTGCTCAGTTTAAACTATAAATCTGTTTGTAAATCATATTCATCGTGCGAAAAATTTTCAGTTTTACAGTTTTTTTCATTGTAATCAATGCGTTTTTCCTTTTTTCGGAAAAGGCACCTGCCCAACAATTATCAGAAATGGAAGAAGCATATCAGCGGGCAGAGTCCATGCTTGGCAATAATTTGAGAAACAAGGTATTCAGGATGTCTCTGGAGGTTCAGCAGGTTGATGAAAACCACTTTATATATAAAGTGGATACACGCCGTGGGGAAGAATATTTTCTTGTGAATGTGCCCTCTAGAACGAAAGAACATGCTTTCGATCATGAAAAACTTGCCGGAGCAATCCGGGCTGCTACGGCAGCTTTTACATCTGCCTGGAATCTTGGAATCCACAGTCTTGAATATTTTGAAGAGCTTCAAACCCTGCGATTCGAAAAAAACCGTTACATGCTGGAATGTTCTGTTAAAAACTATGAATGTAACGTGATTGGGGAAGTGAATCGCCCGGTACCCCATTCGGTGCTTTCACCAAACGGAAAACTGGCAGCATATAGAAAAGCTGATAACCTTTGGGTGCAGGTTGCAGAAACAGGGGAAGATATACAACTTACAACAGATGGAATAGAATACTTTGGCTATGGAACCGACAATCATGGCTGGAGGCGCTCAGAAACCCCGATCCTGAAATGGTCGCAGGATTCTAAAAAAATTGCCACATTCCGTCAGGATGACCGTGATGTGGGCCTGATGACACTCTGGAGAACGGAAACAGGGCGCCCCGTGGCTGATAAGTGGCCTTATGCCTTGCCCGGTGATTCCATTGTACCCATGCTGGAGAGGGTTATCATTGATGTGGAAAACCGGGATATCACCTTTCTTGATATGGAGCGGGATCATCACAGGTCTTCGAACTGCTGCGGATTGATACGGGCAAATTACTGGACAGACAACGAATGGAGCGAAGACAGCAGCAAGCTTGGTTTTGTATCCACTTCACGTGACTATAAAGATGTTTACCTCAGATTAGCTGATATAACAACCGGGGAAGTCCGGGAGGTTTACCACGAACATGATGACATTTTCTTCGAATCGAACCTGACGTCGCGCGGAGTACCGAACTGGAGAATTTTACACGATTCAGGGGAGTTTATATGGTTTTCGCGAAAAGACAATTGGGGTCATCTCTATTTGCATGATCTTGAAACGGGTGAACTGAAAAACCGTATTACGGAAGGCAGCTGGAATGTTATTGATATACTTCACATAGACCATGAAAAACGTATTCTTTTCTTTACGGGGGTTGGCCGGGAGGATGGCCGCGATCCTTACTTCATCCATCTGTACAGAGTACATTTTGACGGAACCAGTCTGGAACTGTTAACTCCCGAAGATGCCAATCACAATGTAATA
>SKKO01000297.1 GCA_007123715.1 Balneolaceae bacterium
GCAACTGAGATCAGGTATTTTATGTCATAGAAATCCCCATCAAGAACAAATCATAACCATATCTCAATAGCCCGGGAAATAAATTATCCTTGTTTAGAACCGGTGCCGGTTTTGATTGGTGAATCCGAATTCGTCCAGGTAAGCATTTATGGCACGAACAAGATCATCTTTGTTTTCAAGAAACGGCATATGCCCGGTATCAGCCGGCCAAAGCATCATAGTCGGAAAGTTCACACCTTTGTAATGATGAGGCCCGATCATCCAGTCGCGGGTGCCGTAGTAGAGGAGGACGGGCATATCCAGTAAAGCTGAAGCTGATCTGAAATCAGCCATATACTCATCATAAAGGATAAATGAGTTGCTGAAATCCGGATTCCAGTTTTCGATATCACGATATGTCTTATTCATGATTTCAATACTTTCGCGATAGGAATAACCCATTTTCCACATCAGATTTTTTTCATTCAGTTTGGTAATCAGTACACCCCAGCGATCAAACATAGGTTCAGTTTCATTGAGACATGGCAAGGGTTCCGGTATTTCCAATAATTGCGATGCTTTGGGGCACCAACTTGAATGAAAGGATTCAGACATATCCAAAGATCCGTTAATGATCATCATTCCACTGATCACATCAGGATGGCGGTTTGCATATGCCGTTTGCAGAATGCCACCGAACGAATGACCCATCGTGAGCCACGTTTCTATGGCGAGTGATTTTCGGACCTCTTCAAAATCCTGTATAAATCTATCGAGTGAAAAGTTGCCGTCAGACGGGCTGCCGGAACGGCCGACACCACGCTGATCGAGATAAACCATTCTGAAATGTTCTTCAAAGAATTCTCCCATGAACACTTCCATCCAGTAGCTTCCGCTGCCCGGGCCACCATGCAGATAAAGAACCGGAATTCCATTTCCGCGAACAGTAACATGCAGTTCTACCCCATCTGTTGTATTGATTTTTATCTTTTCTGTAGCTTCAACTGTGAGCGGGATAAGAAGAAAAATGAGTGTTATTGACAAGAACATATGCCCTCCGGTATAGTTTTTCTTATGATTCCTTTTCTTACGTCAATTTTTCACGTTTGATGCACCTTGTAATTTAACGGGGTAAACATTATTGCTTTTCATCCCGTAATTATTAAAAAAGGATGCTGAAAAATCTAATCTTTCAAATGCTTCTCAAAAAAGTGAAAGATCCGGTAATACTCATCAAACCATGAATTTGGGCTGGTGAAGCCATGCCGTTCGCCGGGATAGATCATCATTTCAAAGTTGGTATTACCACTTTGGATGAGCTCTTCGGCGTACTGAAATGCATCCTGAGAGCCAACGTTATCATCAATTAAGCCATGCAGCAGCAGTGCAGGGTTTTGCAGGTCTTTGGCATAGGTGAGCGGTGAACTGCGGTCATAGTTTTCCGGAACTTCTTCAGGGTTACCCAGACGGGGAAGAGTGTACAATGGGTTGGCGTGGTAATAGTTACGCCAGTTGGTAACTTTTCGAAGAGCGGCACCTGCATGGAAGCGACCGGGTTTATATGTGAGAGCATAAAGCGCCATGAAACCGCCGTAACTGCCGCCATAGATTCCAACGCGGCTGAGATCAAGGCATCCTCCGCAATCATCCTGCAGCCAGTCGAGACCGTCTGCAATGTCTTCGGTTTCGTATTTACCCATCCAGTTGGTAACATCCTCACGGAATTTTCTACCGTAGCCGGTACTGTGGCGAAAATCTACTTCCACTACTACATAACCGTGAAGCAGCAGGTACTGGTGAAACATGTACTCACGCCAGTAATTGTTCGACCATCCCTTGTATACATTTTGAAGTGAGCCGGCACCATGGGCAAACACCACCACGGGATATGATTCTGATGAATCAAAATTCTGGGGATAAAGTACTGACATCGACAGGCCTGTTTCACCATCCCTCCCGGTAAAACGGATGTATTCTTCTTCCTGCCAGTCATACTCATAGAACCGGTCGGGAACTGTACTGGTAATCCGTGTTTCCTCGCCCGGGTTCATTACGTCTATTTTGTATAAATCAAACGGAAGGTTGAAATTGGATTTTGCATAAATAACCACAGACCGGTCAGGAGAGAGCTGAAACTGGTATCTCCAGGCTTCTTTTTCTGTTAGTTTTCGAATGCTGTTTTCGTCAATATCAAGCAGGTATAGATGGCGTACGCCATAATCTTGTTCGTTGCTTGCAAACAGGATGGTATGATCATCAATCCAGCGTGCCCATGGAACATAAAAATCACCGTCTGTATGCTGAACGAGATTTGAACCATCGGCTTGGATAGTGTAGATATGATTCCAGCCGCTCTGTTCCGAAAGAAACAGGATCCTGTTTGTTGCAGGGGCAAATTCGGAATAGGTATGATGAAGCCATCCATCGGTTGAATCTTCGAAAACTACCGTGCGGGTTTTTTCTTTCAGATCATGGATAATCATCTTGCGATGTTTAAGTGCCGGGTCCTGATAGTCGATGGCAGCATATCGCCCGTCATGTGATGTGAGGGTGGAAGACCGGTGAAAGCCGGTTTTGAGCGTATCGAGAGCGGTTGTGTCGAAATTTGCGACGAACAACCCCACTTGTGGAATTCCTCGTGTTGTTTCGCCGGGTACAACGAATTCATCCACATATTCAGGAAAGTAGATAGTGCGGGACCCGGAATGATCGGTCTGACGGATCAGAAGGCGGTCGTTCCCGATCCATGTATCCACCGAAAAGTCTGGCTGATAGTCTACTTTATTGGTAACCTGGATCACTCCGGGACTATCGGTATTTGTGACCCAAACATCACCGGTACGTACAAAAGCAAGTTTCCTGCTGTCGGGCGACCATCGCAAACCAAATTCATTTTCCTGTGTGGCAACGATTAATTGCTGATCGGATCCATCCGCATTTGCCACATAGATATCCCCATTTTTTGTAAAAGCAATTTTCGTTTGATCCGGAGAATGCAGGATGGTCGGTGAATCGTCATCCTCAGCCAAAAAATCGAAATTCCCATCCAAAGCTACCGAATAAAGACCGGTCTCATAATAAGAGGAATCGCTCCAGGTAAAGAAAATCCGGGTTTGATCACCTGAAAAAAAGTTGAAAGAGGGCCGGATGCCCGGGATCACGGGTTCGTGAAAAATTTCCCTGAGAATGAGATTTTCAGGAACGGTTTGAGAATGTGTATGAATGGGTAAAATCAGGAAGAAGAAAAAAAGAATTGTCAAAACTCGGAACATCTATCAACTATTGGTTTCATAATTGATGAGAAAAATACAAAAATCCGCCTTTTTTTGTAACCGTAAAGGGGGGAGCTTGCAGGATTTTCCAGTCAGCATATCTGGGGAATTTCCAGTTTTCAGGCAGCCGTACCATAGGATTGTAACGACTCGAAGGGATGGCTATTCCAAGGGATTGGTATCATTGACTGTCAGGTTTTACAGTGATTGCACATATATCTCACTCAGTTCAACGTGTATCCCGTAAGCTTTCGATATGCAAATCACACGAAGGTAATCGAAATAGTTCAGTTAACAAGCGATCTGTACACAATCTTCTCAAATTCGTTATAAAACTCGTCGCGATAGGGAGAGGGTATTACCTGCGCCATCATGACCACCACCATTTCATTGGCTGGGTCAATCCAGTAGGTTGTTTGAAAGGCACCACCCCACCCAAGCGAACCTGCGGGGCGCAATCCTTCTTGGGCACCTTCAGGTGTTGTGAGCATGAGTCCGTAACTAAATTTATTGGGATTCCAAAGATCCCCGATTTGGTCGGTTTTCATAAATTCAAGCGTATTGTTTTCGATGATACGAATACCATTCCATTCACCACCATTCAGCAAAGCCTGTATGAAGATGAAATAATCCCTTGCTGTTGAGGTAAGTCCGGCACCGCCAGCATAATAGGTGAGATCGTCCTGTACCGGGAAGTTTGCATTCAGCGTACCGCTTTCTTCAGTAAATCGTATGAACTCCCCATTCTGGATAGAGTAAAGTGTGGTGAGATCGCTTTCCCTGCCGGGCAGGTAAAAACCGGTGTTATTCATGGCCAGTGGTTCAAATATATACTGGTCGAAATATTCGGCAAGTGATAAACCGGAAACAACTTCAACCACACGTCCAAGAACATCTGTACTGAGCCCATAGGTATAGGCTGCGCCGGGGTCATGCGCCAGCGGCAACCGGCCAAGCCTTGCCATTACTTCTTCAAGGGTAATGCCCGGCTCTGCAACGATAGCGGGTATTTCTTCTCTTTGATATATAGCACTCAGCTCACGGTGTGTGAAGTCGTAAGCGATTCCCGAAGAATGTGTAAGGAGGTGGTGTAACGTAATGCTTCCTGAGGCCGGACGTGTTTCATACTCACCGGTCTCAGCATCGTAGCCGTTTAAAACAACGGGGTTTGCAAATTCCGGAATAAAAGTTTCGACCGGGTCATCAAATTCAAGCATTCCTTTTTCATAAAGCTGTAAAATCGCAACACTGGTAACGGATTTGGTCATTGAGGCTAACCGGAAAAGATGATGGGTTTCCATAACCCTCTCGTCTTCCATGTCCTGCCATCCCCAGGCTTTTTCAAGTGCAATTTGTCCATCCCGTGCTATCAAAGCAACAGCACCGGCTATTTTATTATCACTGATTTGCTCATCAAAAAACAGATCAAGGTCTCTTTCAAATTCATTGGTGAAACCAAGCTCTTCGGGAGCAGATAACCGGAAGGGTTCGTTGTTTTCCTGCTGAGAACAGGAATAAATGAAAACGAAGCAGAGAAGCAGGATGGGTGTTTTTCTCATGGTCAGATTGTTTTAGAAAAGAGGTTTTTAAAGTAAAAAGTCCCGAATAATGATTTCGGGACTTTAGTATCGTTTAAAAATATTCTGTACGAAATAATGCCGGAGTAGCTAGATTAGGCAGAAACTGCTTCACTGACGTCTTTGAAGACAAGTGGTTTAATTGCCTCAAATGCCTTCAGCGTTTTTTCGATATGTTCATCGGTATGTGATGCCATCGGGATCAGGCGGATCAGCACCACTCCCTTCGGAACTACAGGATAGGCCACGCCACTCACAAATACCCCGTGGTTTTCACGCATTTCACGCATGATGATGGTTGCAAGTTCAGTGCTTCCTTCCGTCAAAACAGGAGTTACAGGGCTTTCTGATGGTAAGACATTGTACCCGAGTTTAAGGAGCCCGGATCTGATTTTATTTGTGTTTTCCCATAATTTATCGCGCCATTGCGGATTTTGTCTGATTAGTCGGATGCGTTCACGGGCGGTAACAACGATGGGAAGCGGCAGGCTTTTGGCAAAAATCTGGCTTCTGGCATTTGCTTTCAGAAATTCCCTCACTTTTGCCTCAGTAGCTACAAATGCTCCTATCAGGGCTACAGCCTTGGCAAATGTTCCGAAATAGATATCAATACCATCCTGGCAATCGAGTTGAGTACCCGCACCTGAACCGTCATGGCCAAGGGTACCAAAACCGTGGGCATCATCCACAAGCAGCCGGAAGGGATATTTTTCTTTGAGTGCAATAATTTCTTTCAGTTTGCCGAGGTCACCGGTCATTCCGAAAACACCTTCAGTAACAACGAGAATAGATGAATTGGGCTTCATCCGTGAAACGGCCCGCTGCAGTTGCCTTTCAAGTCCGCTGATGTCATTATGTTTAAAAACGGATGTTTCAGCCATTGCAAGTTGTTTGCCGTCAACAATACAGGCATGGCTCAATTCGTCATATATGAGAAAGTCATTACGGTCAACGAGGCAGTGAATCACGCTCATAATGCCCTGATAGCCATAATTCAGCAACAGAGCTTCGGGTTTGTGTACAAAATCAGCAAGTTCCCTTTCAAGGGCTTCATGCTCATCGGAGTTGCCTGTCATCAGCCTGGCGCCCATCGGTGCGCTCAAACTATATTTTCTGGTGGCCTCAACATCAACTTGCTTGATATGTTCGTTGGTGCCGATTCCCAGGTAGTCATTGATGCTCCATACAATCACATCTTTTCCGTTAAATTTCATTTCCGGACCAAGAGGGCCCTCAAGCTTTGGAAACGTATAGTAACCGTATCCCTCTGATGTGAAGGGGCCCAGAGGTGATGAGCGTGTTTCGAGTTTGTCAAAAAGATCCATAGGTAAAAGAGAAAATTTGCAGCCCTAAATATACAACTTCCACAATGGTTTGATATGCTGCGGCAGCCGTTTGCAGGGTAGTTGATGTTTGTTTAAAAGTAAGGAAAATGGGCTCTATCTCAAAGAGATGAACTGTATAATTGGATAGTTCATTAAATAAATCAGGGTACGGGATGCCCGTTAGAGGCTTCCAGCAGTTTATACCAATCCTGGCGTTCCAGTTTAACTTCAAGTGCAGCAGCAGCTCCGGAAATCCGTTCTTTTTTACCTGTTCCAACTACTGGCTGCGGATTGCACGGCAGTGCAAGCAGCCATGCCAGTGAAATCTGGTCAATGGAAACACCGTATTTTATAGCCATTTCATTACTGGTGTGTCTGACCCGGTTTGCCCGCTCACTATTTTCGCTGAACAGGCGCCCTCCTGCAAACGGCGACCAGATCATGGGTGAAAATCCCAGTTGCTGTGCCTGGTCAAAAGTCCCGTCATAAATAGGATCGAGATGAAGAAGAGAGCATTCCACCTGGTTGGTTACCAGAGGGTGATCCAGTTTGGACTGAAACATATCAAACTGAGAAGGGGTAAAGTTTGAAACTCCCACAAACCTGATTTTTTCTTCCTCAATCAGGATGGAAAAAATATCGGCCATTTCACCTGAATCCATAAGCGGGTCAGGCCGGTGAATCAAGACAAGATCTATCACTTCAGTGTGGAGATTTCTGAGGGATTGTTCAACGGAATCCCTGATGTGTGAAGACGTTGTGTTGTAATGCTGAACTGTATTCTCCGGGCGTTTTGAGGTCTTAAGGCAAATGCCGCATTTGGTTATCAGTTCCATTTTATCACGTAAATCAGGGCGCTCTTTAAGGGCTTTGCCGAAAATCGCTTCGTTACTGTAATCTCCGTAAATATCGGCATGATCAAAGGAAGAAATGCCTGATTCAAGACAGTGCTCAATAAAATCAACGAGTTCATTGGTATTGAAATCCCATTCGTTTAAGCGCCAAAATCCTGCTGAGATAAGTGAACATTCAGGCCCGCCTGGCCGTAGGTTAATTCTTTTCATAATCAGTTGTTTAGGGTTCTATAGACAAAGATAGGGAGACCAGGGCTTAATCGTGCTGATTTTTATTTTAAATCTAAGAGTGATTACCATTATTGTCATGTCAACAGTAAAATAGCATGGGATGGCTTAACCGTCATTTCATCGTTGACACGACAATTAGATGCCTCCCAGGAAAAGGCCTTAGCGGTTAACACTCTAACAAAAAGATCTTCATTAGCTATTTTGGTTCTGCCACAAATTTGCCACAGGCATCCCGATGGGGAATGGAAGAACATTGCAAAAGTGCAGGACCGGAGGTCCGGCTACAAAAAAAATGGCCTATTAAATCAGTTCTTAATGGGGGTTTTGGTCTCCCGTCTTCGGTCATTCAGATCTGTCCTTTAATTTTGATCGTACCGCGATTTTTTTAAAAATTTCTGGCAAAACCAACTGCGAAAGTTCATCAATAAACATATAACTCAAAGCAGGAGAGTATCATAACGAAACATAAGTGGCGGTAAATTCGTTATATAGGAAAGTACTGTGCCAAAATTTATATTAATTATTTCTTGATTTATTGTATTCTTTTCCCATTTTAAGCAAAGAAGAAGATACGCCAATATCAATCCGTCTTTACCATGCAGAAAAAAGAGAAGTTTGAAGAGATGATCGAAAATCCAACCAAGCATCAGTTAAAAGCCATACGCCATGCCCGGGAAAGGGCATGTATTGATGCAATGAAATCATCCAAATCTAAAAATCCACATAATAAAGGTTCTGACCTTGCAGGATTATGGAACTATGTTTACAGGGAATATTATAATTTTCAGTAATGAACGGGTGTGATCACATCCAGAATTTTTTCTATAACTGTGAGCTTTAAATATTTTATCTCACTTCCGAGAAACTCACCGTCAGTGTGAACCGAAAGTGGCTTCTGTGACCAGAACTCGACGCTTTTACACTGGAGCTGATTGACCCCCCGCATCTTCTCCGAAGGGCCCCAGCGAAAACGCGGAAGGTATGAGAGTACCCTGGGTATAGATATTTTATCTATGGTAAGCAGATCAATTTTACCATCTGTCATATCTGCTTTTGGTGCAACATAAAAACTTCCGCCTTCCCATTTACCATTGCATACGGTCATCATCAGGTATTCTGATGTATGCTCTGCGCCGTCAATCCGCACTTTCATCGTTGAACCGCGGAAATTGAAGGTGGCTTGCAATGCCCCGAGTACATATACAATATGACCTTTCAATCTCCTGTAGCTATGTGCATAGAAATTCGCTAATCCGTCAAGCCCTATCCCGGTGGTATTGGCGCACCATGTTTTCATGTCGCCTTCGATTTTTATAAGATCGATGGCCGTGGTTTCACCATGATAGATAAGTTGCAGGCACTCTGGCAGGGTTTTGTCCAGTTTTGCGGTTTTTACAAAATCATTTCCTGAACCGATTGGCAATACACCAAGTACAGCCCCGGTACCTACGATCCCATTTACCACATGATTTACGGTACCATCCCCGCCACATGCAACAATGATATCAAATTCACCGGTTTTGCTTCTTGCGAGTTCTGCTACATCCTGATTTTCCTGAGTGATATCAATCTCGAAGTGAAGCCATCGTTTTTTGGCTTCATTTTTTAGCCATTCAATATGACGGGCGGAACGGTTCCGGTCGGCGGCCGGATTGAAGATAAAGCAGACTCGTGTGCTCTTTTTCAGCATTATGGATACTACACGAAAAGAACAAATTATAAAAGCTCAGTTTTCAACACGAAATGATTTATGCGATTTACAACTTTTTTCGATCTATACGGCTTCGTTCTTTTTATAAAGAAAAAGGTATTTATAACTTCCTGAGCATTTTTGATTACTTACAGGCGGATAGAATTTAAAACCCATCAAAACAAAAAGTTTATTTCCATGTTGGAATATTTCAGATCCAAGCAAGCGTTAAGAGGAGCAGTTAATAAAAGGCTGCTCATTTCATTTCTTTTTTTGTCAATGCCATTGTTGACTACTGCTCAGACAACCCCGGTTGACGGGATGAAAGATAACACTCCGGCAGTTCATGCATTTATAAATGCTACCATTGTTACGGCTCCCGGCCAGGCACTTCAGAATGCGACGCTGGTTATCCGGGATGGTGTCATTGAAGCAGTGGGCACAAACATTCTGCCCCCGGCAGATGCCCGCCTGTGGAATATGGAAGGTAAAACACTCTACCCGGGGTTCATTGATCCCCATAGCGGCATAGGGATGAAAGAACCTGGAGCCGAACCTGAACGGGGTTCACAATCATGGAATCCCAACCTGAGGGCACATGTGAAAGCTACAGATGAATATGATTCCGAAGAAGACGGCAGTGAGGCGCTGCGAATGGCCGGTTTTACTGCTGCGCTATCTGTCCCGCCACTCGGTATTTTCAGTGGAGAGGCCGCCGTGATGAGTCTTGGAGACGGAACGGTTCGTGATCGTGTTGTAAGGGAGAGGGTTGCCCAGTCCGTAAATCTGACCGCAGGCCGGGAGTTTAGTTCTGTCTACCCAACATCACCCATCGGAGGTATCGCACTTATACGGCAGACACTTTATGATGCCGATTGGCATCGAAATGCACACCGGATTTATAACAATAATCCGGCCGGCCTTCAGCGGCCTGAAAATAATGCGGTACTTGCCGCACTGGAGCGGGCAGTTACGGGTGATCAACCCATTATTTTTAAGACTGCCGGCGATGAAGAAATCCTGCGGGTACTCAGAATTGCCGCAGAGTTTCCAATTGCTCCATGGATTCTGGGCAACGGGCATGAATACAAAGTACTTGATGTACTGAGTGAACATCGTGTACCACTGATTCTTCCCCTTGCTTTTCCGGATCCACCCAATATCAAAACTCCGGAAGATGCCCTGAACCAGGATCTTGGCACACTTCGTCACTGGTACCTTGCACCGGAGAATCCGGCGAGGCTTGCTAATGCGGGTATTGAATTCTCCTTTACCTCAAACGGGCTTGAGAATTCGGCTCACTTTCTAAGAAATCTACGGGAAGCTGTTGCGGCAGGATTAGCCCGCAGCACGGCTCTTGCAGCAATTACAACCAACCCGGCAGCTCTGCTTGGCATTGAAAGCACGCACGGATCACTCGAAAGAGGAAAAGCTGCGAATATTGTGATTACCGACGGGTATCTTTTTGATGATGATACCCGCATTCTTGATGTATGGATTGACGGAAAACATTATGTGATTGACCGGGAGGATGCAGTATACGTGAAAGGTGAATGGCAGCTTACCGCTGCCGAAGGGAGCATTGAAGCAGTACTGAATGTTAACGAAACCAGCTCCGGGCGGCTTGGTGGAAATATAACGATTAACGGAGTGGAAATTGATCTTCTATCAGCGTCGGTTCACCAGGAATCCCGAAGATTCCGTGCCAATTTTCCGGGAGATACCCTTGGTGTTTCTGGCCCGGTTCGCCTGACAGCTTCCATTTCCGGTAACCGTCTATTTGGCTGGGCCGATGTTCCCGGCAGGAACCGTCTGCAATGGGCCGGTGAGCTGATAACCCCTCTTACAGAAGAGAATGATACTAAATCGCGCGAAAGGCCTGCACGTGATCTTGATCTTGCAGATATCCGGCCTGCTATGGAATATGGCCGAAACGCAATTCCCGATCAGCCGCGTCATATATTGGTTAGAAATGCCACCATCTGGACGATGGGGCCCGATGGCACTCTTGAAAATGCCGACCTCCTGATTTCAGATGGTGTGGTAGTTCGCACAGGCCATAACATCAATGCTCCGGGAAATGCTGTGGTGATTGAAGGTGAAGGAAAACATGTAACACCCGGATTGATTGACGCCCATATCCATTCAGGAACAGATGGCGTGAATGAAATGGGGAGTGCCATTGTACCGGAAGTTCGCCTGAGTGATGTGGTGAATATCAATAACATCTGGATGTACCGGCAACTTGCAGGAGGGCTAACTACTGCGCACGTGATGCACGGTTCAGCCAACCCTATTGGCGGACAAAATGTATTTGTTAAAATGAGGTGGGGTTCGCTATCGGATGATCTTTTGCTGGAAGGTGCACCGCGAACCGTGAAATTTGCCCTTGGTGAGAATCCCAAGCGTGTGGGCACCGGCCGTTATCCTGAAACCCGCATGGGTGTAAGAGAAATCATTGCTGACCGTTTTCGTATGGCCCGTGATTATGAAGCTCGCTGGAGAGATTGGGAGGGTAACAGGCAGGGGTTGCCTCCGAGAAGAGATCTTAGGCTCGATGCAATAGTAGATATTCTGAATGAGGATATTCTTATACAATCTCACAGTTACCGGCAAGATGAAATTCTTGCACTTGTGCGGCTGGCTGAAGAGTTTGATTTCACAATAAAAGCCTTTCACCATGGAGTTGAAGCTTATAAGGTAGCATCCGAGCTCGCTGAGCACGGAGCAGGTGCGGTGGTATGGACCGATTGGTCATCATTTAAAATTGAAGCTTATGATGCCACCGTTTATAATGCCCGTCTGCTTCACGAGGCCGGTGTACTTACATCACTTCATTCCGACGACAGTCAGCTTGCTTCCAGAATGAACTGGGAGGCGGCAAAAATGGTAAGAGCGGGTATGGACCGGATCGAAGCACTGTCCCTGGTTACCATCAATACAGCAAAAGTACTGGGGATTGATGATATGGTTGGTTCGCTTGAACCGGGCAAACATGGCGATTTCGTAATCTGGAGCGGTGACCCGCTCTCAACCTTCACGAAAGCGGAACAGACCTGGATCGATGGCAGAAAATATTTTGATCTGGCTGATGATGCAACACTTCGCCGGGGAATAGAAGAGCAGCGTACCCTGCTGATCAACCGGATACTGGAGGTGCAAAATGACTAAATCCATAAAAAACTGTTCGAAGATGAAAAAAAATATTCAAATGATGAAAATTTCAACACAGAAATATTTTCTAACTATTTGTCTTGTTGCAGCCACCATGTGTTTGGCTGTACATGAAACTGGCGCACAAATTCCTGCAGCTCCGCAAACTGCACCGGTTGCACTTACAGGGGGCACCATATACACCGTTTCAGGTGAAGTTATCAAAAATGGCACTCTGCTTTTTGAAGATGGAATCATTACAGCGGTTGGAACGGATGTGGCCATACCTGAAAATGCCATCCGGGAAGATGTTTCCGGAAAATATATATATCCTGGCTTGATTGACGCATTCAGCCGTATGGGCATATACGAAATTGGTATGGTTACAATGACTGTTGACATCAACGAACAGGGGCGGGTGAATCCAAATGTAAGAGTAGAAATGGCATTTAATCCTGAAAGCAGGCATATCGGGATTGCGCGTTCGGCCGGTATTACAGTATCGGTAACTACGCCTGGAGGAGGATTGATTTCCGGCCAATCCGCAGCGATGCTTATGGATGGATGGAGCTGGGACGCCATGACCCTCAAATCGGGTGCCGGTATGATAGTGAACTGGCCATCACCGGCGAACGAGGAAAACTACTCCGAAAACCTTCAGGAACTCAGAAATGCATTTGCAGATGCCCGGGCTTATAAAATTGCCCGGCTTGCCATGAATGAAGGCAGATCGGTACGCCATGATCTTGATACACGCTGGGAGGCAATGATCCCGGTTTTTGAGCGGGAAATGCCCGTGATAGTACATGCGAATGAAGTACACCAGATTCAGGATGCAATTGCCTGGGCAGTGGAAGAAGATGTGAGGCTGATTATCCTCGGCGGACGTGATTCTCATCTTGTAACAGAACACCTGAAAGCCCACAATGTTCCGGTTATTGTTACTGAAGTTCTAGCCTCGCCGAACCGTGCCTGGGAGGGGTATGATGCCCGTTACAGCCTGCCTGCAAAACTATACCGGGCAGGTGTAACCTTTGCAATTTCGGGGGCACCCGATGCAGCCAATGCCAACAGGCTTCCTTATGAAGCCGGCGCTTCCGCAGCGTATGGGCTGCCTGTTGAAGAGGCAATAAAGGCCATTACCCTCTATCCTGCTGAAATTCTGGGTATCCGGGACAGGGTGGGTGCCCTGGAGCCGGGCATGCATGCTACTCTGATCATTACCGATGGCAATCCTGTTGAATATGCCACACAAGTGGAGCAGGTATATATCCGGGGCCGTAAAAGCGATATGAATGATATGCACAGGCAGTTATACCAGAAATACCGCGAAAAAGTTGATCAATGGCCTGTAAGTAAATAGCCGGAGGAATTGCAAATTATGTGGAAGTTGTATTGAGATAAACAAGTCGCCTGAA
>SKKO01000348.1 GCA_007123715.1 Balneolaceae bacterium
GAGAACACGTCCGCAAGATAGGTACGATAGTCAATAGGCAGAAATCCGTATCGATAAAATAAAAAATTGGAAGATTTGTTCTCCTAAACTTGACATTAGCTTACAGGTACATGGTATGTTTATTAGATGTTTTACAGCGGTTCACCCCATAGATAGGGAGATCCCTGCATTAAAGCTACGGAAGGCAGGCGGAGTGGGCACTTAACGCGAGCACTCGACAGTTCAACTCTGCCAGGAGCCCCGACAAGCCTGTCGGGGCACTCTTGCAGATTCCATCCCGACATGTTTGTCGGTACTGTCACTACCGCTCCAGCTTTTCGCTTCGCGGGAATCGCTGCGCCTGGTGCGGTTTTCACTTTTCACTTTTCACTTTTCACTTTTAAAACGTTCAACTCTGCAAGGAGGCGGAAAAGCACCGCCACTCTTGCAGGTTTCACTCTTCTCTCTCCCTCTCTCCCTCACTCACTCATCCTCCTGCCACCTCAGGACCGGGTAGCCGGAAGTCGTTCGCCACACGGTTTGCCAGTCAAACTCCGGCATGTGGGTTTGGGCGGCTGGGCCGCTCATCTGCAGCGTTGTGAGGCCGGTAACGCCGTCCGGGTTTCCTTCGCCTACGCCTTCGTTTTGGCCGGTGGCCTGGGTGTCCCAGTAGGCAAAGATCACTTGTCCGTTGTTAAAACCAATAAGGCCTCCTGTACTGGTTCCATCAGGTGTATCAACTTTACCGGCAGCATAAGAGCCCGAAATTATTCCCTCTTCCAGGTTCTGTCCTGCTAATCCGCCTGTAAAATTATTCCTGGCCGGGTCAAAAAAAACATTTATATCTATAATAGTGTATGAGTCTGTAATTTCCCCGTTATTTATGGCAACCAGTCCACCGACAATACCTCTGGAATCAAAAAGTTCATTTCCTTTGCTGTAAGAAGATACAATTCGCCCCGTATTGCGGGCTACTAATCCTCCTGCTATGATGCCGCTTATTACATTTGCAGTGGAAAATGATCGTAAGATTTCACCGCCGCTATTTCTTCCCACCAGGCCGGCAGCTGATGGAGCTGCAACCAATCCACCGGAAGAGCAATCGGTAATCCTGCCTGTATTTATTCCAGCCAATCCTGCGGATAAAGTAAGACTGGAAACTCTTCCATAAAAAATAGAGTTTTCAATCACGCCTGTATTAATACCGACAAGACCGCCAACCGAATCAAAGCTGTAGGCAATCATTGTCTCTATTGTACAATTTTGAATAACACCCTCCTCATTAACACCCACAAGAAAACCGAAAGCAGACAGTTCGAACAATTCATCATCAGCTATAGAATAAATTCCTGTTTGATGTTCATCCATTTTTTTTGAAAACTGAAAATCCTTGTTCATCTCGGGCTGATTCAGATTGTTTTTCACCGTCACATTTTTCACCGTCCCGCCTTTTATAAAGCCAAAAAGTCCCACATGCTTTTCGCGATAATTTAACGCCATCCCATGTATTTCATACCCGCCACCGTTGTATGTGCCGGTAAAAGGAATTTCTTTATTACCGATTGGCTGGAATCCCCTGTCATTATTAAACTGCTTTGATGGCGATGCATCAATATCTGCAATCTGGATAAAATGCTTATCAAGATAGTTTGTATCTGCGATGAGCTGAAGATGGTATACGTTGGAGACCCGGTAGGGACTCGCTACGGTTCCTGCTCCCCCGGCAAATCTTTGATCCGTATCTATACTGTTAAGGCAGCCTTGTAAGAGTAAGAAACAGCACAGGATGAAAAAGGGTATATAAGCACATGTAAGTAATAAATTCTTTTGTCGTATGCTTTCTTGATTACTCATATCACCACATATACCAAATTTCAGGACCCATGTTTAAGTTTTCATCTGTATTATTAAAAATTGTTGGTTGAGATAAACCACAACTTCCATCAGACCATGCTTTATTATGTTCTCCATAATTACAATCGGGTTTACCACAAACCCAATTAGCAATATTTCCTTCAAAAGTATGACTGGAACAGCTCGGTGCTTCAGGAGGGTTCTTCCATGAGTAAAACGCTACATTACTTATACCAACGATCAATTTACTATACATTTTATTGTCTTGGACTCTGATATTATTGCCGCTTGCAGCTCCAATTCCACATTGCGCCGGATTAACACCAATGTTGTTTTTTGCTTCTTGAAATGATCCGCCAAAATCACCTAAAATGATGAAACAACTACTTTCTGGATTTATCCCATTCCCCATGCCATCGGTTCTTGCCCGGTTATGATTAACCTGTATCCAGTTACTGCTTAACCCAGAAGATTGAAATATATTAATAAAATCTTCCAACGGCTGGCTAGCCACTTGCTGGGTATGTTCCATCGAATTGTGGTTGATTCTGATTGCACTACCATTGCAGTTATTACATTGGAAGAAATTTCTGCCGGGATTTAAAGCCGTATTGAAGGTTACCAATAAAGGCCCGTTACTATTTATAAACCGGATTGCTGAGGCTACACTCTCAAAATGTGAATTGTTGACATTGATATTTACACTGTAATTAAACCGAACAGCTCCATATGTTTGCCCATTTCTGTTCATGGCAATATTTCTAAAGGTCATGTATTGTATGGTGACGGTGTTGCCGCTGTTTGAATTAATTCCATAGAACCTGTAATTTCTGATTTCAATATACTGAAAAGTATTATTGACCATAGTACCGGTAAAAGCATAATCACCAATATTAATACCATGCATAACAGCGCCGGTAAACCCAAACCAATGATTTCCGTTTTTAGGGTTTGATACTTGCTGATAATGAGTACCCGATGCAACACAAAAGGTAGTACCGGATGGGAACAGGCTGTTTGCCGTGTTGAAATTATCACCCGGCATGAGTAGAACACACGACGATGTGGTATTAAATAATTGACCCGCAACTGCATCAAGTTCATCACTCTCATGAATGGTAAATATCATCTCCTTTATAACGTCATCAGTAAAATTTCGCCTCGCATGAGTATAGCCTGAACCGGGATTGAGAAGCGTTGCAACCTGCCTGCTTAAATCCTGGTGATCCTTTTTCGTAAGATTTTCAATTCTCTGAGAAATGTCACTGAGCAGGTTATCTAATCCCTTCAGCATGTTTTCATTTAGTAATATTGTACCATCGCTAACCTGCCGAAGCGGTTCTCCCAGCCTTTGCAACTCATCGCCCGGTAAAGCCAATAGTTCCTCCCGGCTCAATTTTTTTATTTCTTCAATTATTTCAAGAAGATTGGCAGTGTCTTCAATGGAAGTTATTTGGGACGGTTCTTGTACAGCATTTATCGTGTTCGCCTGCATCGCCGACAGTTCTTCCTGTTCCACTGAAGCAATCCGGCTTCCATCACAGGAAAGCAGGAACAGGGTGAAAAAACACAGATTTGTGATGAATATATATGATTTTATTTTCATGGAAATTCTCCTAATGGTTATTCATGTACCGGTTTGCTTAAATGCCTGATTGGCAAGCCATCTCCGATGAAACCTCTTTTCGAATTCTTCCTGAATGGATTCATGCAGGATTGCGCTGGTCAATACTCTTTGATAGTAAATTAGATATTCTTATCTAAATTAGAAATACTTAATAAAAATTTATGATATATCCTCTCTCCATCCACTAAAAAAACATAGTATGTTTATTCGATGACATGCAACAGTTCACCCCCTTATCTGTGATTCAACACCGATCCACGTTCTGAGTTGTACAAACATACCATGTTTCCCCAGCCGCGATCCCACACCCCAAACATGGTATTTCTGTAGTTCCCATAACCCTGCTCATC
>SKKO01000173.1 GCA_007123715.1 Balneolaceae bacterium
TTATTTTGAAGTGCCTGCTTCTGAAATCCATGAGATTACTGTTTTGGAAACCTGGCTGGCTGGTAATAAAGTTTTTTCTGCAAACTGATGCATATCAGAATCGAACAACTAAACCCAATCATTGGCGATCTGTCAGGCAACGCTGAATTGATCGTTCAATCACTTGAAAAAGCAGAGGCGGAAAACATCGGGTTGCTGATATTACCGGAAATGGTCGTAACCGGATACCCGGCACAGGATCTGCTTGAGAATGATTCCTTCCGCAATTCCTGCTATGATTATAACCGGCTCATCATCAGTAAGACAAAAAATACGGCACTTCTGTTTGGAACAATCATTCCAAATGAAAGCAAACCGGGGCGGAAAATGTATAATGCAGCGATACTTGCCAAAAATGGACAGCAAAAAGGAGTGGCCTGTAAATCACTGCTGCCGACATATGACGTCTTCGATGATCTTCGATATTTTGAACCAAACCTGGAGTTTGATTGTCTCGATCTGGATGGTTTGCAGCTTGGCGTAACCATTTGCGAAGATATCTGGTATAATCAAAATGAGGTACAATATCACACATATTCTACCGACCCTGCACAGATATTGAAAGAGAAAGGCGCACAGATTATCATCAATATTTCAGCATCGCCCTATACGAAGTCGAAACATGAAAACAGGGAAAGAATGCTTAGAAATCATGCCCGCAAACTCAGGCTTCCAGTATTATACAGTAACCAGACTGGTGCCCACACAGAAATTATTTTTGACGGGGATTCCATGGCAGTATCCGGATCGGCTGAAGTAGTTGCCCGGACATGTTCATTTCAACCATCTTACAATGATGTTCACTGGAATCAGACAACCGGAGATATTGAGCCAGCCAGTTCGAATCGCCGCATGCCGCCATATCCCTTGAAAGGGCCAGAACGGCAATTCGCAGCCATAAAAACCGGGCTCAGGGATTACGTTGCCAAAACCGGAATCGCAGAAAAAGTGGTTCTTGGCCTTAGCGGTGGTATAGATTCAGCATTGGTTTGCGTTATTGCCGCAGAAACTTTGGGTGCGGATCATGTAGTGGCCGTAACCATGCCGGGTGAATTTTCGAGCGCTGGCAGTGTGGAAGATTCTGAAAAACTGGCAGATAACCTTGGAGTTGAGCTGCACCATATCGGTATTCAGCCAGTATATGATGAATTGGAAAACAGTTTGGCCCCTTATTTTGAAGGCCACCCATTTGGTGTGGCTGAGGAAAACCTTCAAAGTCGTATTCGTGGCACTATTCTGATGGCCTTCGCGAATAAATTTGGATATTTCCTGCTTGCTACCGGGAATAAATCAGAATATGCCGTAGGTTATGCAACACTGTATGGTGATATGAACGGAGCACTCGCAATCATTGGCGATCTGTATAAAACCGAAGTTTATGAGATGTGCGAATGGCTGAACAAGGATTATTACCAAAAAGAGGTGATACCAACGGCCATTATAACAAAAGAGCCAAGTGCTGAATTAAGGCCGGATCAAAAAGATATTGACAGCCTTCCGGAATACAACGTGTTGGATGATATACTTTATCGTTATATTGAACTGCAGGAAAATCCGGGACGTATTATTTCCGGTGGTTATCCATCCGAAATCGTTAATAAAGCAATCCGTCTGGTTGATATGAACGAATTCAAACGGTACCAGGCAGCGCCTATTTTAAAGCTTAGTTCCAAATCGTTTGGTATCGGCAGAAGATGGCCGATGGTGCAGCGATGGACTTCAAATAATAAAAAATGAAAAACAGAGTGAAATCTCTTATGATTTTATTCGTTTTGACTAAATTACAGACGGATTACAGTTCTTAAACTAATTTTAACCACACTCTTTTCCGGAATCATAAAAATGAAACAGGTATTGCTATTTCTCTCTTTTTGGGTGATCGGATCCGCAACATTAGCACAGCAAAATCAGCCAACAATCATGGAAGTAGAGATGCCGCCAGCATTGTTGCCATATTCCAATCCTTTATTGGAATCCCGTGATGATTTGGGTTCTGTAACAACCCCTGTCATTAACGGGGAATTGGAAAAGGAAATTCTCAGGAGAATTTCCAATGTTTATAAAAGGCACGTGCTTGCCATAGATGCCCAGGTGCAGGGTGATCTTGTTTCGGCTGAGAATTATATCAATGAATCATTTGCAGCTATTCAATCGCTGATGAACGATTATCCGGAAGTACAAAGCAACCGGCGGTTTACGGAACTTTATAGGTCTGTAATGGCAGAACATAGTGAGTTTTACGGAATTACTGAAGTACGCACAGAAACAGAGGGAGATATATTTGATATCAGGGCAGAACTTTTTGCAGAACAGGACGACTGGATTGCAGAGGGATACGCTTTGCCGGAAAATCTCACTATCAACCAGACTCAGGTTCCATTGATTCAAAACCAGCATGTGAACCGTCACCTGATGTATTATACACTCAGAAGGCCAGATGTGATGGAAAGGTGGCTTGAGAGATCAGAAAAATATTTTCCGATGATGCGTGAAATTTTTCAGGATGAAGGTGTACCCCTCGAGCTGATACATCTTTCTATGATAGAAAGCGGCCTTGTGCCAACTGCAAGAAGCTGGGCCGCCGCGGTTGGTTTATGGCAATTTATCAGGGCAACAGGGGCTTTTTATGGTCTCGAGGTAAACTGGTGGATTGACGAGCGACGTGATCCAGTAAAATCGACCCGTGCAGCTGCACAGCATTTACGCGACCTTTATGAATTCTGGGGAGACTGGCACCTTGCATTGGCCAATTATAATTTGAGTCCGAGAGGGCTGCGCAGAGCTATTAATGCAGCCGGAGGAGTTCAGGATTATTGGGTGGCTTATCCATATCTCCCCCGCGAAACAAGAGGTTATGTTCCGGGATATATCGCTGCCACCATGATAGCCATGAACCCTGAACAGTTCGGCTTTCAACGGAATTACGGTGGCGTGTCCTACGCATTTGATGTTGTTGAAGTAGATGGACTGATGCCGCTAGAGGATCTTGCGAAAGCAGCCGGCATAACAGTGGAAGAACTTAAAGATAAAAATCCCGAATTGCTGAGGTGGGCCACCCCGCCTGTCGACAAATATCCTTTAAAACTTCCATTGGGTCTGAAGGACGATTTTCTATTGGCATATCAGGATATACCTAAAGAAAACCGGGCACAGGAAATTGCGATGCATACAGTAAGCCGCGGGGAATCACTCGGGATTATAGCTCAGCGTTACGGTACATCAGTTCGTTCACTATACGATTCTAATGAAGGCCTCACAAGCATGATACATCCGGGGCAAAGAATAGTTGTGCCGGTTGCAGCGAGTTCTGTTTCCAGCATAGCTTCAGACAGGCCATCCAATGCAGCCGCCCGGGTAACAACCACTCAGGCCCAGCCTCAGCAACAACAAACCCAGACGCAGGCTCCGTCCAATACAACACCGATTACCTACACCGTTAAAAGTGGCGATACTACAGGGCATATTGCCGAATGGTATGATGTGCGTTCATGGCAGATTCGACAGTGGAATGGAATCTCGGATGTGATAAGGGTAGGCCAAAGGATAACTATTCATGTTCCAACTTCACGGCTTGATTATTACAGACAAGTGAATGATCTCACATTTGCACAAAAACAGGAACTGAAGCGGCGTCAGCGTGCCGGCGAAGATATTTACGCTCTCCGGTTTGACGGATCATCGACCGGTTCATCCGCTACAGTAACATATACAGTTCGCCGAAATGACACGTTAACAGGTATAGCCAACAGGCACGGGGTTTCGGTGTCTGATATACAGAATGAGAACAATATTAGCGGCACCCGTATTTATGCAGGCCAGCGGCTGAGGATTACAAGAAGATAAATTATATGAAAAATACCCGTAGTCACGCGGTATTGCTTTTACTTGCCGCTTTTTTAATCATCACGGCAGCATTTGCAAGAAGCAGTGATCTGTTTTTCCAAATTAAAAAACAGCTCACAATATTCAGTGACGTATATAAGGAAGTAGCCACTCAATATGTTGATGAAGTAGGACCCGAAGAGTTGATGAAGCGCAGCATTCTTGCCATGCTCGACGGTCTGGACCCATACACCGTATTTATCGATGAAGGAGAACAACAACAGATCGAAATTCTCTCCTCAGGCTCGTATGGGGGCATTGGGATTGAAGCCGGATACCGGGGGGATGACATAGTTATTATTGCTCCTCTTGACGGATATCCAGGTCAGCGTGCAGGTTTGCGACCCGGTGATATAATCGAACAAATCAACAATATAAATGTTAAGGATATGTCGCCGGAAGAAGTGCAGCTGCTTACTGTCGGGGATGTTGGGAGCGGTATTTCAGTTACAATCAGAAGGCCAGGAATTGATGAAAGCATAACATTCCATTTAATCCGTGAGCGCATTGAGGTGAGAAATGTGAATGTTGCAACAAGGCTTGGCGAAAATGACAAGTTTGGGTACATCCAGCTTTCACGATTCGGCCAAAATGCAGCCGAAGAAGTAAGGCAGGAACTGGCAGGCATGAAACGTAACGGTGGCTTGCATGGGCTGATTCTCGATTTACGTAACAATCCGGGTGGCCTGCTTCATGAAGCCATTGAACTTGTAGATAAATTTGTGGAACCGGGCGTAACTATCGTTGAAACCCGAGGCAGGCTGCAAGCACACAATACCACAATTGCAACCACCGAACCGGTTATGTTCGAAGATCTCCCTCTGGTAGTATTGATTAATCACGGGAGCGCGAGTGCTTCAGAAATAGTTGCCGGAGCGCTGCAGGATCTTGATCGTGCTGTTATTATTGGAGAAAACAGTTTTGGGAAAGGCTTGGTACAAACGATCCGGCCTTTAGCTTATAATACATCACTAAAAATAACCATCTCCAAATATTATATTCCGAGCGGACGAAGTATTCAATCTATTGATTATTCGCACAGAGATGCTGACGGTAACAGCAATGCAATTCTTTCTCCTCGAAGGGCATTTGAAACGAAAAATGGCAGAGTTGTCTATGACGGCCGCGGAATAGAACCGGATATTCGTGAATCAGAAGACTTATCCTCTCTGATTGATCTTGCACTTCAAAGAAATAATATGTATTTCTTTTTTATGAATGATTTCATCAGGGATTCCGGAGAAAATCAAACTGACTTACCGCAGGATATCTTCAAAAGGTTTACAAGGTATCTGATTGAACAAAACTTTACCTTCGAAACTCCGGCTGACAGGCATCTTAATTCCCTGGAATCAAATCTGCAGAATTTTTCCAAAGAGAGTACAGCTCTCAAGAATATTGAAGAACTAAAAGCATTGCTCAGGGATTATAAGATTGCCCAGGTTTATGATAATCAGGCCATTATTCAAGAAAATCTGCACAGGGAGTGGATTTCACAGGTACTTGCAGATAAAGAAAGGAATCGAGCGATGCTGTCAATAGATAAAAGTGTAAATCGTGCAATTGAGGTGCTGGAAGACAGATTTCAGTACCAGGTTGTCTTAATGCCATAATTTTTGAGCCGGGCAGATTTACATACACACACAAAAGCTTCGGATGGAGAATTAACCGCAAAAGAGTTGCTGAAAAAAGCAAAATCAAAAGGCCTTACAACATTAGCCATCACAGATCATGATACTATCGATGGTTATCTTGAGGGGTTAAAGGAATCTGAAAGGGTAGGAATCGAGCTCATTCCAGGAGTGGAATTAACCACCTTGTGGAACAACAGGGAAATACATTTACTTGCATACGGATTTGACCCGGAAAATTCTGACCTGAATTATCTGCTCATCAGGCAGAAAAGAGCAAGAAAACTGAGAATGCATAAGATTGTTCAAGTTTTGAATAAACAAGGAGTGGAAGTAGATTATGATGAAATAATGGCATATGCAAGAGGCGCTAACATTGGCAGGCCTCATGCGGCAGCGGTGCTCATAAAAAAAGGATATGCTGCCAATGTTGCTGATGCTTTTATACGTTATCTTGCCAAAAAGGATATTATGAATATCCCTACCGAGTTTGCAGATGTTGATTCTGCAATCAGGATCATTAAAAAAGCTGGTGGCGTTGTTTCGATTGCACATCCAGGTCCGATGTATTCAACTGATGAAATAAAGGAGCTAATCCTTTTGGGCATTGATGGTATCGAATGTATTCATCCAAGCCATAATTTTAACGTTCAAAAGGTTTTTACGGCATTGGCTAAATCTATGAATCTGCTGATTACAGGGGGCAGTGATTATCACGGTTCACCAAAATCGGAATATGATCCTTATCTTGGAGTTGTAACTCTTGGTATACAACATGTAGAAGCACTTAAGAGAACTTGTAAAAACCGAAGGTCGCTGATAAGCAATTAATGGATGATGGTAAAAGTGAAACAGATGCAAATTGAACAGATAAATTGGTCGCAAATAAAAATTGCAGTAGTTGCAGCCAGATGGAATTCTTTTATAACAGACGAAATGATGGAGGCGGCTGTCAATGCAATCAAGAAAAAGGGTGTTCAGCACGAAAATATTTTCGTTACGAGATGCCCGGGCTCGTTTGAGTTGCCCCTTTCATGCAAATGGTGCCTGGATCACCTGGATGTTGACGGTGTTGTGGCAATAGGTGCAGTGATTCGCGGCGGTACACCTCATTTTGATTATGTGTGCGATGCGGTTACCCGTGGTATTACAGATCTGAATTTGCAGTCGGGCAAGCCGGTTTCATTTGGTGTTTTAACTACAGACACGGTTGAACAGGCAGTAGAGCGTGCCGGCGTGGATAAAGGGAATAAAGGCGCTGAAGCCGCATTAGCTTTATTCGAAATGATTGCATTGGAAAGTTTTATAAAGAGCCAAAACAGTTAATTTGAGCTTGAATTCCGTCAGGATATACTCTAATTTACAATGCTGTAAAATAATATAAATAAAATGGCAAGCGATCCCTTAATATCTGCCCGAACCACCCAGTCAAAGGATGACATAGAACTCCAGAATGAGTTGAAATCCTCTGGCAAATTACCTGCGCATATCGCCATCATTATGGATGGTAATGGGCGCTGGGCTCAAAAAAAAGGAAATATCAGATTGCACGGGCATAAGGCCGGAGTCAAATCAGTACGGGATGTTACGGAATCATGTGCACAGCTTGGGGTAAACTATCTTACTCTATACGCATTTTCTACCGAGAATTGGAACAGGCCTGCATCTGAAATAAACGGGCTCATGAAACTGCTGGTTCAATCATTACGGGATGAGACTGAAACGCTTCAAAAAAATGATATAAAACTGATAACAATTGGCCAAACCAACCGTTTACCTGCCAAATGCCGTACCCAATTGCAGGAAGTAATGGACTTAACTAAAAATAACAAACGGATGCAGCTTTGTCTTGCACTCAGTTATTCGGGAAGATGGGATATTACAGAAGCGGTAAGAAGCATAACCCATGAAGTTCAAAAAGGAAATATTGCCCCGGAAGATGTGAACGATGATCTTATCAGTTCGTATTTATCCACGGCTAATATTCCTGATCCTGATCTTATCATCAGAACGAGTGGTGAATACAGAATTAGTAATTTCCTATTGTGGCAACTTGCATACTCGGAATTGTACATTACACATACATATTGGCCAGATTTTAGAAGAGATGAACTATACGAAGCTATTCGTTCCTATCAGTCAAGAGATCGCCGTTATGGAAAACTAAAAAATGGATATAACAAAAGTATCGCTTCAACAGTTATAAACCATATTATATCGTAAACGGAAGCAAAGTATTTAATGCGTGTTTAGAATAAAACATCTACGACTTCAATCAATTTTACTAATACTTATTCTCGGTCTGGCATTTGCACAGGAGTCCTACTCTCAAGATTCCGGAAATATTACCATCGAGGATCCTACTCTTACAACTCAACGAGAGTTTGAAATTCGTGATATAACCATTTCGGGCCTTATTTCCGCGAGAGAATCTTTTCTTTTGAGCAGCAGTGGCCTGCGTGTTGGAGAGAGAATTCAAATTCCCGGTGATGCGATTTCAAACGCAATACGCCAGCTATTCAGGACAGGGTTGTTTTCAGATGTTACCATCGATTATGAAAGAGCCGGGGGTAATGGTGTTCATATTTACATTAATGTTCAAGAGCAGCCCAGACTCCACAGGTATGAAATAGAAGGGGTAAGGCGTTCTCACAGAAGAGACCTTCGTGAACAAATGAACCTGCTTTCAGGCTTTGCAGTTACAAATTCTGTACGACAGCAGGCTATCAATACCATTCAGCGATATTATAGGGAAAAGGGGTACTGGAATACCGAAATTGACATTCGTGAAGAGTTGACGGATGACGGTCGAAACAGGGTTATCCTTACATTTGATATTGATGCAGGAGAAAGAATAAAAGTCCGTGAAATCAATTTTATCGGGAATGAAGAGTTCAGTAACCGCAGGCTTCGAAAAGAATTTTCTGAAATTAAACAGGACCGATGGTGGAGAATCTTTAAGCGGCATGTTTTTACACAGGATGAGTATGACGAGGGGGTTGCAAATATATTACAATATTACCGCGATAATGGTTTTCGTGATGTAAGATTTCTGAGTGACACGGTTTATGTGGATGACTGGAGAAATAAAGAAGGTGTTTATTTTGATATAAAAGTTGAGGAAGGCCCTCAGTACAGGATCCGGAATATTGAGTGGGAAGGCAATACAGTTTACACGGATGAAGAACTTACCATGTTTCTGGAGTTCGAAAGAGGAGATATCTTTAATGAAACCCGTTTCGAGCAAAATGTTAACTATCGCAGAAACGAGAGTGATATTACCAGCCTTTATCAGAATATCGGGTACCTGTTCTTTCAAATTTATCCACAAATTCAGGTTACAGAGGGAGATTCCCTGGATATTACTTTTGAGATTATCGAAGATGAGATTGCAACGATACGCCGGGTATCTTTTACGGGTAATACCAAAACACACGATGATGTTGTAAGGCGTACGATCCGAACCGTACCCGGACAAACCTACAGCCGTTCCAATATCGTAAGATCCATCCGTGAACTGGGTCAGCTCGGTTATTTCAACCCTGAAGGTATATCACCCGATCTGCAGCCAGATCGCGAGAATCGGACTGTGGATATCATCTATGATCTTGACGAAACTCAGGGAACAGACAATTTCGAATTCTCAGGTGGGTTTGGCGGCCGGCAAATTGGGGTTATACTTGCAGCACGGGTAAACTTTAATAATTTCTCTGTTCGAAGAATGTTTGAGCCTGGAGGCTGGAACCCGATTCCTTCGGGCGATGGGCAGCGTCTTTCTTTGGGTGTTCAGGTAACAGGAAGGGGTTATCAAAGTTACAGCTTCAGTTTTACCGAGCCATGGCTGCGCGGCAGACCCACTTCACTCGGGGTTGCAGTGTCTTATGATTTTCTGAATTACGGGCGATCAAGAGGATTTGGTTTTGGAGGGTTCCAGGCACCTGACAGGCGAAATGAATTGTTTTCTGCCAGTGTAAGCCTCGGTAAAAGACTTTCCTGGCCGGATGATTTTTTCTCTCAGCGCCTGATTCTGACCTATAACCGGTTCAATGTGCTGGGGTTCAGTAACATTTTTGAAGATGGGAAAGCTGATATTCTATCCCTTAGAGGAGTACTGGAGCGAAGTTCCCTTGATAATCTTATTTCACCGCGCAGTGGATCAAAATTTAGTATGTCAGCCGAATCCGCATTGCCGATACCTGATTTCGCTCAATTTTATAAACTGCGTACCGAATATCAGCACCATCACACGATAGTTGGCAGGCTTACTCTCAGCAGTTCTGCCGAATACGGATATATGGGGTATTATAGTGATAATAACAGGAGCAATTTTAAGCGCTTTTTCATCGGTGGCACACAAATTCAGCAGCGTCAAAACTTTTTAAACGATAATATTGACCTTCGCGGATTTCCGGGTGGTTTTAACGGGGTTATTTCTCCGCTTGATGAGAACCAAAACCTGGTGGGCGGACGTGCATATAGCAAATATTCTCTCGAGCTCAGGATACCTGCTGTAAGTTCCGAGCAGATTCAGCTTATTCCCTACACATTTTTCGATGCCGGTAATGCATTCAACAGTTTATCGGAGTTTGATCCGTTTAAAGTAAAACGTGCAGTTGGTTTCGGTGCCCGGATATTTCTGCCGATTCTGGGTTTGGTTGACCTGAGTTATGGATACCGGCTTGATGGAACACCGGCATCTACAGAAGGCCCTGGCCTGCGTCCTGGCGAATGGGAATTCCTGTTTAACATAGGGGCGCCATTTTAATAAGATGTGAATCTTGCATCATGAGATTATTGTTTCTCAAGGCTCACGACTCAAGACTAAAATAACAAGTGACTAAACAATCATTATACATCATTTTCTTTATTTCTGTGCTCTGCGCTGAAATTGGTCATGCTCAAAATCAAAGAATAGGATTTATTGATTCGGATATCATTATGCAAAACATGCCCGAATACAGTGGTATTGAGCAACGATTAGCCTTGTTGAGTGAAAATTGGAGGCAGGAAATTCGGGAAAGTGAGAATGAGATTTCGGACCTTGAAAGGGACTTTGAAGCCAGGGAAATCCTTTTTACGGATGAAATTCGTGAACAGCGTATGGCCGAAATCAATAGAAAGAAAGCGGAAGTTGAACGCTTTATAGAAGAAAAATTTGGCCCCCGGGGTGAATATTTCTCCAGACAAAAAGAATTACTGCAGCCTATACAAAGATTGATCTTTGATGCGTTAACACGCATAGCATCGCGCGATGGATTTGATTTTGTTTTTGACAGGGCTGATGGTACACGGTTTTTGTACGCACGCCAGGAGTGGAACTTAACCGACGAAGTGATGTTAGAATTGGGTATAGATAATGCAAGAAATTAATTGATAAAAACCTTAATTTTGGAGCTTAATTAAATTTAGTGATATGAAAAAAATAATCATTGCAACTCTCTTTCTTATGATGCCCGTTATGGCTTCAGCCCAGCTTAAAGTTGGTATAATGAGCCCTGATGTAGTATTGGATGCCATGCCGGAAGCGGCTCAGGTTCAATCGGAGTTGGAAAATTTTATACAACAGAGGCAAAATTCTTTTCAGAATCGATATCAGCAATGGATTGCAGATCTCACCGCCTATGCTGAACAAATGGAAAGTGGAACCATGAGTGAAGCAGAACAAAGGCAAAGAGAAGAAACCCTAGCTGAACAGCAGGAAGAAATGAATAGCCTTCAGCAACGCATTGAAACCCAGATTCAGCAGCGCCAGGCTGAACTTTTCAATCCATTATTGGTAAAAGTAGAAGAAGCCATGGCAGAAGTATCTGAAGAACTTGGTCTGGATTTTGTACTAAATAGAACTTCAAACACTGGCGACCCGATTGTTTATTATGCATCACAGCGGGCAGCCGATATCACAGAACGGGTAATCCAAAAACTTACACAAAATTAATTCGATCTAAGCTACAATAATATGAAAAAAATAAGCACATTCGGTTTTATTATTCTCCTGGCAATGACTGCTATGGTATTTGCCCCCGAGGCAAAAGCACAGGATATGAAAATAGGTTTTGTTGAGCCGAGAGCTATTCTTGAAAGGATGCCGGAGATGCGGGCTGTACAACAAAGACTGCAAAACTTTCAGGAAAGAAAATTGAATGAACTCATCGAAAAAGAGCGGGAACTGCAAACAGAAATCGAACTGTATCAGCAAAAAGTGGGTGTGATTTCTGAACAGGCACGCCAAAGTGAAGAAGAAAGATTGACAAGGCTTGACCAGGAATTTCGGCAGATGCAGGGGCAGGCACAGCAGGAGCTTCAGGAACAAAGAGCGCGCCTGATGGCTCCGCTGCTCGATCAAATCCAACAATCCATTAACAGTGTATCTGCACGAAAAGGGCTGGACTATGTTCTGAATACCACCACATCTACCGGTGATGTGATTATTCTCTACGTATCCCCGCAAGTTCAGGCGGAGTTTGATATTACTTCGGACGTAATGGCTGATTTGGATATCTGATAAACCGGAATCTTATCTGACTTAATTTCTGTAGAAGCAGCCATCTTATGGCTGCTTTTTTTTTTGATTCATTTCTGCTATTCCTGTTTTCTACAATGCAAGATCAAGCGCATCTCAACCCTGAAAGTGCCATCGACGCAGCCGGCATTTCAAATAAACATACCCTGAAAGCACTCCGCATGACCCAATTAGAAAATAAATTCTAATAATTGATTGATGTTTCTATTTCGCAAGGAGGATACTTTTCCACATATCTGATAAAAAAACGAACGGAGGTTAACCAATCACCTCCGAACCTATATTCATTTTTTTCTTATTTACGGGTAATAATGGCCGAGAGGATAAAGTAATAAAGCGGGTAATACAATGAAGCGATGGTTACCCACAGAGGAGTTACTTCAAGTTGCCAGAGCATATATACGATCATAAAAAAGTAAGGGATACTCAGGGTTAACGTTGTTTTCTGCAAGGTTTTTGTTCGGCTAGGATAGATGAATTTTATTGGGGCAAATATCAATGCCGAACAAAAGATCAGGATGGCAGACGATAGTACTGCTTCAAATTGAAATAGCCAAAAGTAGAATACAAGAAAATTCCAGTAGGAGGGAAAGCCTCTGAAATAGTGATCATTTGTTTTTGCCTGTGTATGACTAAACCCAAAAAGACTCGCAATCAGAACCACGGCACAAACAAGAAAATGAATATCGAGAAAATACCATGCCCAAAAAATTGGGGCAAAAACCCATGTCACATAATCGACAAGATTATCAATCAACCCACCGTCTGTATTCGGTGTGTGGGTTTTAACATCGGCTTTACGTGCCAGAGTGCCATCTATAAAATCTATTACCGCAGTGAGAGCAAGTACACGCATTGCATTTCCGGCATCACCTTTTACGATTAAAACAATAGACCAGAATGCAAGTACAATCCCCGAGGCAGTAAGAAGATGAACTGCCATGGCCAAAGCTTTTTTATACATCAAATAAAGATAAGATTAATTCGATTTCAAGTCAGAAAGGTACGTATGGATTTACCAAGATGCTGAAGCTTTTTTTTACAGTAAGATTTTTTTTTGCTGGCTATCTCACATTCCGGATCCTGTTTTTAATGTAGTCGTGAAATATATAACCACCAAGATTGTTAAGAGATGCAAAGTAGGCCCGGCCTTGATTTGCCCCGGTAAATTCACGCACAAAGTTTTGCAGATAAGGATCGCGTGCAATCATAAAGGTAGTAATATCTATCTGTTCCCGGCGGCATTTAACGGCTTCATCCAGTACTTTGTTTACAATCTTTCGATCCAGTCCGAAACTATTTTTATATAGCCTGCCATTTTCATACATACACGATGGTTTCCCGTCGGTAATCATGAAAATCTGTTTGTTCGAGAATTTTTTTCTCTGAAGTATGTGACGAGCTACCTGCAGACCATGAAGCGTGTTTGTATGGTACGGGCCAACTTTCAGATACGGCAGGTCTTTAATTTCAATTTGCCAGGCTTCATTGCCAAATGCCACAATGTCGAGGGAATCGTTGGCATAATTATTCATAATGAGTTCTGATAGCGCCATTGCGACTTTTTTTGCAGGTGTTATCCGGTCTTCACCATATAAAATCATGGAATGGCTCAGGTCAATCAGTAATACTGTTGAAGCAGAAGTATGATGATCAGTGTCATAAACATTCAAATCTTCTTCCCTGAGCTGAAATTGTTCAATATTACTGTGTCTGAGCATATTCAGGATCGTTCCTGTACTATCGATGTGTGTAATATCTTCACCCGGCTTCCACTGTCGGGTTTCCGGCTGGCGTTCGAGCCCCTTACCGGTGTGAACGGTTTTGTGTTCTCCGGTTCCGCCTTTATGAAGCTGGTTAAAAATTTCATCCAGTGCTTTTCTCCGAATGCTTCGATCTGTTTTTGATGTGGGTATCATTACCGATTGTTCGTCATCGTAACGAATGTATCCGCGCTCTTTCATCTCTTCAATAAAATCACCCATGCCATAGCCATCTTCAAACTGGCCCGTAATGTTATGTTGCTCATCAATTTGATTCATCCATCGAAGTGTTTGTGAAACATCACCGCCGGAAATGGTAAGCAGCTCCTGGAAAAGATCCCATAATGTATCGAATGGCCTCCGTCCCTGATTTTTTTTGAAACGATCGTCCCATTCTGAATAAATAAAATGCATAAGGAAATGGTTAATGAAATTTCTTATTCTTATAGCCTTTGATTGTTTAAATCATTGCATTACAAATATAGTTCATTATAACTTGCCATTTTTTCTAACTCTATGAAAGACCGCTATTATTTCGAAAACTCTCTTTGGTCACAGGGATTTACCAGGGTAATGGGGCTCGATGAAGTGGGGCGCGGATGTCTTTGTGGCCCGGTAGTTGCAGCCGGTGTAATTCTGAAACCGGGTGAGATGCTGGATAGCAGAGTAGCGGACAGCAAAACGATCGATCTGAAAGTCAGGGAAATTCTGGCTATTGAAATAAAATCAAAAGCATTGTTTTGGGCTATAAACGAATGTTCAGCGCTTGAAATTGACCGGTTGAATATATTAAAAGCTTCAATGAGGGCTATGTTTAAATGCACAGAGGAAAAAGAAGCAAGGCCCGATTATCTTCTTGTTGACGGTAACCGGTTCACCTCTACTGTGATACCTCATAGCTGCATCGTAAAAGGTGATGACCGGTCTGCATCGATTGCTGCCGCTTCTATATTGGCAAAAGTTTACAGAGACCAACTAATGACAAGGCTTCATGATGAATACCCACAATATGGCTGGGATAAAAATGTAGGTTATCCAACGAAAAAACATTTTGAAGCTTTACACAAATTCGGGTATACGAAATATCACAGAAAAAGCTTTTCGCTTCGCACTGTCAAATCATTTTCTGATGTAATTAGCGGTAGATACTGAAAGTTCGTTTATTAAAGTCCAGATTGAGGCAAATAGCCAGCATAATTGTATTTGTCAGAAACGCGGTTCCCCCATAACTGATAAATGGAAGTGGAATACCGATAATTGGAAGTACTGCCGTTGCACTGCCGATATTGATGATAAAATGCACGAAATAAACAAAGGTAATGCTTACAATTACAAGCTGGGCAAAAGGATGCTTCTGATTTGAAGCTATGTTTAGCAATTTTAGAAAAAGAAAAACATAAAGAAGAAGAATAGTTGATGATCCGATAAACCCAAATTCTTCTCCCACAACGCAAAAGATGAAATCTGTCCATTGTTCAGGCAGAAAGCGGAGTTGGGTCTGTGTTCCCTCCATAAAACCTTTACCCTGTAGCCCGCCGGAACCGATAGCTGTTTTTGCCTGTAAAACATTCCATCCCGAACCCAGAGGGTCGAGCTGTGGGTTTGTAAAAGCTTCAATACGGGCACGCTGATGTGGTTGCAAAACATGATGCAGAGCAACTTCAGTACCAATTATTACGAGTGCCCCGAAAACCAGGGATGTAACGGTTAACCAGGTTCTTCGTTGAAGAAAAAAGATAATTACAGTTAAGATGAATGTTGCCAGAATTCCCCATTTCCAATTCAAAACCGTGAAGTAGCCGATGATTGCCGGTGCCACCATTAAAAGTGAAATCCCATGAGGTAATCCGGACCAAAACAGAACAACAGGTAAAATTCCGATATATACTATTGCAACCCCTGCTTCATTCTGTAATAAAAGTAAAACTACCGGCAGGGCAAAAATCATAACTGTCACAATGGCGGTCTTCAGGTTCTCCGATGTTATATTTCTTCGGCTTGTTAAATAATTCGCTGCGGCAAGAATGGTGGTTAACTTGGTAATTTCACCTGTTTGAAAATTCAATGGGCCAATTCGCAGCCAGCTTTTTGAGCCACTGACCTCTACGCCAAAAAAAATGGTAATGATCATTAAGATGATGGATATGGCGTATACGATATAGGCTCCTTCCTGAAATAAGCGCGGAGAAATAAACTGGATGGATACGAGTGCCACAACAGATAAAGCAACCCATAATGATTGCCGGAAAAAATTGTCCTGTATATAAGATGGAAGGAATTGAGATACAGGGCCTTGTGTGGCACTGTAAATAGCAGTTAAACCAATGCTGAACAGACCTATCCAAATTAAGATAACAACCCAGCTAAATTCTCTTTTATCATTCATTTTCGATCGGCTGCGATGATGCGATTCGGGCTTTGAAATTTAATACGTGGTTGTAGATATGCTCGCGCTTGATTTCGCCCGTTAAATACTTTTCTATGAGTAAAGAGGCTATTGGTGTGGCAGAAACCGATCCAAAGCCGGAATTTTCCATAAGTACCGCAATTGCAATCTGAGGATTATCTGCCGGCGCATACGCGATAAACCAGCCATGATTTTCACCATGCGGATTCTGTGCAGTACCTGTTTTGCCTGCAATGGAGATGCCCGGGATATATCCATAATAGCGCGAACCACCTTCCATCAGGGCATTCATCATGCCTCTGTTTATTTCAGTGAGATAATTTGGCTGGATCCATTCAATTTTTTCGAATACAGGATTGGTGTACTGCATCTCACCGTTTGGTTCACGTACAGCACTTACAATATGAGGCTGCACCCGGTAACCGCCATTTGCCAAGGATGCTGTGGCAACAGCCATCTGTAATGGTGATACCGATACCATTCCCTGACCCACACCAAGGCTCATCAGGTCACCAATGCCCCAACGCCTTTCCCCGAAAGTACGGTTCATGTAAGTGCTGTCAGGTATAATGCCGGATCTTTCAAAGGGAAGATCAACGTTATTTAAAGGGCCCATTCCAAAATCCTGTATCAGTGACGACCAGGTATTTAACTGCCCGCGGGATGCGATGCGATCCATCATCCAGAAAAAATAGGTGTTGCTCGAGAAGGCAATCGCGCTTACAAGGTTGTAATTTCCCGGATCGGCAAGATCACCATACCGCCTGCCCCTAAAGTAAAATCCCGGATTGTAAACTTGTGTTTGCGGAGTGATGAGCCCCATGTGCAATCCAATGATGCCCATGAATGGTTTAAATGTGGAACCAGGCGGTTGTCTCGCAGATATGGCACGATTAAATAATGGTCGTGAAGGGTCGGTATTGAGCTCCTGCCAATAGTTAAAATCGATCCGGCCTGAAAGCTTGGAAAGATCATATTGAGGGGCACTAACCATGGCAATGATACCGCCTGTGTGTGGGTCAATAGCCACAAGACCACCCTGTTTATTTTCCATGAGTTTTTCGGCCAGTGCCTGTATATCGGCATCCAGAGTGGTAATAAGATCGGTCCCTTTTACAGGGGGAATATTCAAATCCCCTTCGTTATATTGTCCTAAGGCTTGTCCATAGGCATTTACCCGAATATATTCAGTTCCTCTTTCGCCCCTCAGGTAATTTTCATATATATGTTCAATACCGCTTTTGCCAATGTAATCACCCATACGGATGTAGTCTGATGCCTGCAATTCTTCAAGATTTGCCTCTCTGAGGTAACCGAAAATATGTGAAGCATTTACATCTGTAGGATAATGGCGCTTACTTTCAATTGTGTGGCCAATTCCGGGTAGTTGCCACAAATTTTCCTGAATTGCCGAAAAAACTTCAAAGGAGACTTCAGTAAATAATCTTGATGTGCGGTGCCAAGAGAAATTTTGTGCTTCCCTGATTCTTTGGAATAAAAGTTCTTCGTCAATTTTAAGTAGGGCTGCGAGAATTGGAACTTTATCCGGATTAAATTTAGCCGGAGTAATAGTGATTGTATAGATGGGTTGATTCTCCACCATTATGATGCCTTTTCTGTCATATATCAGGCCTCTTGAAGGTTTAACCAGCTCCATTCTCAGCGAGTTCTGCATACTGAGCGGGGAGTAGGTTTCATAGTCAATGATTTGCAGCTGAATTATTCTGCCTAACATCACCAGGAAACCAAAGATTATAATTCCCTGCAATACGCGAATTGCCGCCCGACTTTTTTCTTTTTGTATGGTTGACATCTAAAATCTATTTTGATGAGGCTACGCAATGAATAACTTGCGGTTGTTGGAGTAAATTTAAGAAAATTGCAGGATCAATAAGTGATTGAAATTAAAGATTCCGCTCTGTTTTAAAGTAAACGGGTTATGATTAAATATCATCTCTCACAAGATGAAGAAAACTGCCTAAAAAAGCAGTAAATAATGTCCCGGCTACAAGTAAGCTCCAGACTACGTAATCTGAAGAATATAGCTCTGAGAAGAGGCTTACTCCATAAAAAAGTAAATTATGAATCAATGCCGAGGCCAGAATGACCAGAAAAACCTGCCAGAAGATGAATTTGCTGTGCGCTATCCTGTTCAGGTATCCATACAGTATGAAAACCAATAGAGTTTTCGAAAACATATTCAGGCCCCACAAATCGACCATTGCATCCTGCAGTAAACCTAAAAAAGCAGCATAAATCAGGCAGTCCCTCATCGTTCGTTTGAGGCATAACCACAGTAAAAACAATAGCACGAGATCTGCTTCACCCCCGAAAATTTTCAGGTGACGCAATAAAACCACCTGTATGGCTATTATCCCAATCCCGTAAAAGAAGGTGCGTATATTCTCAGACCTGATCAAAATAGCTCGTTTTGTTCATTAATCAGGTTGATAATAGACGTGTCCGGTTTAAATTCCATGATGAATGCTTCAGCGAGTGAATTTAAATCAGCAAAGGCATTTAGAAATATGATATGTGTCTGAACACCAATACCCGTTTCAACTCTTGTAACTTCACCAATAGGAATTCCTTCCGGAAACTGATTGCTTGCACCGGATGTTTGAATAATGTGGCCGGGTTCTACAGGTACGGTTTCCGGAACATACTGCATAATTAATTCCCGGGGAGATGATGCAGGCCATGAAACAATACCATAAGCCCTGCTTTCCTGAATTTGCGCACTAACCCTGAACATGGAATTTGAATACGGCAATACCTGCGAGAAATTTTGATCGGCAATAATGACCTGCCCGATTAGTCCGTCAGAATTGATAACCGGCATTCCGACTTCCACGCCCTGATTACTGCCTGCATTAACGGTAATGGAACTGTTCATGCTGATGAGGTCTTTGGCTACAACTTTTACCGGTATAAGGGGAACAGCGCTTTCTTCACGTAAATTCAGTAAGCTTCTCAATACACGGTTTTGTTGTTCAGCTGAACGTAAGCGGCTAAGTTCATCCTGCAGAAGAATGTTTTGCCGGTGCAGATAATTGTTGGTTGATACAGCTTGGCGATAAATCCGGATATTCGACAGGGGCTGTTCAAGATAGCTTAGAATGGTAACTGATACTTTTCTCATATTCTGTAAACCGCCATCGTGCCTGTTAACCATCAGGCCAATGGCAAATACAAGAATAAATGCAGTTAAGATATAATCTTGAACATCAGCGAATCGACGCATTCACAGCTAAACAAATTTTAGGTAATTACGGTTTTGTAATAATTCAGGTCTTCAAGAATTTCACCGGTTCCGCGAACAACTGCTGTCAGCGGGTCTTCCGCTATATGAACGGGAAGATCCGTTGTTTCCATAATCAGTTTATCGAGATTCTTTAATAACGCGCCACCACCTGTAAGCATTATGCCCCGATCCAGAATATCGGCAGAAAGCTCGGGTGGGGTTTGTTCCAGTGATTTCGTGATAGCTTCAACGATTGTATTTACGGATTCGGATATTGCTTCCCTTACATCCTTTGATGTTACCTGGCGTGTTCTTGGCACCCCGTTAACAAGATCACGTCCTTTGGTGATCATTTCAAGTTCCACATCAAGGGGTGCTGCAGAACCGATTTCACATTTAATTCTTTCTGATGTTCGTTCACCAATCAGCAGGTTGTGGTTCCGCCTGAAATAGTTAACGATATCTTCGTTAAGTTCGTCACCGCCTAACCGTACAGATTGTGCATGAACGATACCGGAAAGAGCAATCACGGCAATTTCGGTTGTACCGCCCCCAATATCTACAATCATGTTGCCAACAGGTTCGTGAACATTCAGCCCGATTCCGATTGCTGCCGCCATGGGTTCATCAACCAGATAAACTTCTTTTGCGCCGGCATGTTCGGCACTGTCACGCACAGCGCGGCGTTCAACTTCAGTAATGCCGCTTGGTACACAAACAACCATTTGCCGGGTTGTGGAATACCACTTCATTTTCACTTTTTTGATCATATCCCGGATCATCAGTTCAGCAACTTCAAAATCGGCAATTACACCATCGCGAAGCGGCCGCACCGTACGGATGTTGCCATGCGTTTTTTCGTGCATAAGCCTGGCTTCGTGACCCGTTGCTACCGGTTCATTCCGGTTATTCAGGGCCACTATAGAAGGCTCGTTGAGTACAATACCCTGTCCACGTGCATAAACAAGGGTATTGGCAGTTCCAAGATCAATAGCAATATCGGTATACAGAAAATCGAAGAGTCCGCTTTTCTTTTGGTTTTTTTTATTTCTTTTGCTGGTTTTGATATAGGTTTCGGACATTAGTTGAGTTGCTTTTCAAAATTTTTGCAGACAGATCCAAAAATACATCATTAACTGCCTATTTGCGAACATTTTTGTTCAGTATTGTGGGCTAAATTTTCAGTGCTTAAAATGGCGTATGTTCGTGAATACCATTGCCATATTGTGCTCATCTGCCGCTTTGATAACTTCCTGATCCCGGACACTGCCGCCGGGTTGAATAATTGCAGTGGCACCGGATTGAGCAGCGGCAATCACGCCATCCGGGAAAGGGAAAAATGCATCTGAAGCAATCACACTTCCTTTGAGTGAAAGATCAGCGTTCATCGCTTTTCGAACGGCGATAACAGAACTTTCTACCCTGCTTGTTTGTCCTGTGCCAATACCGCACGTCGCGCGGTTTTTTGCATAAACTATGGCATTCGATTTAACATGTTTCACAACTTTCCATGAAAACAACAGGTCGGTCAGTTCATCCTGAGTTGGTTTACGCTTTGTAACTACTTTTAAATCGTTTTGGCTAAGCATCACATGATCGGCCTGCTGATAAAGGGCCCCGCCAAATATTGAACGAATCCTGAACTCTGATTTACCTGTCGGAAATTTTCTGATGTTGACAAGGCGTCTGTTTTTTTTCTGTTTCAAAAATTCAATTACTCCGTCTTCATAGTCAGGAGCAAGAATTATCTCAGTAAAAACAGAATCGATGGATTCAGCAGTCTTCAAATCAAGGGGCTGATTGACGATCACTATTCCACCGAAAGGCGATACTTTATCTGTTGCAAAAGCCCTTTGATAGGCATCGTGTAATGTATTTGCTGCCGCTACTCCACATGGAACGGTGTGTTTGAAAATTGCAACAGTTGGGAGATCTTCTTTAAAATCTGCCATGAATTCAAGAGCGCTGTCTATATCCAGGTAATTATTGAAACTCAGCTCTTTGCCATAAAAACAATCGATATATTCTGATTGGCTGCCATATACAGAAGCCCGCTGATGGGGGTTTTCTCCATATCGGAGTTCGCCGGATTTTGGAACCGATAACGTAAGCAGTTCGGGCAGTTCCACTCCGTCATAATCACTGAAATAGCGAGCAATGTGCGAATCATAGTCAGCGGTGTGCTCAAATGCTTTTCGGGCCAGGGATCGCCGGGTTTCGAAAGATATCTGCGATTTTCGTTCAAATTCATCAATAAAATGATTGTATTGACCGGGTGATGTTAGTATGCAGACGTGTGCAAAATTTTTGGCTGCTGCCCGCACCATAGCTGGTCCGCCGATATCGATATTTTCAACAGCCTCCTCAGGGGTCACATTCTCCTTGTGTATTGTTTTTTTGAAAGGGTATAAGTTAACGACTACAAGTTCAATTGGGCTTATACCAAGTGATTGGAGCTCATTCAAATCTGGCTCATAACTACTTCTTGCTAATATGCCACCGTGAATTTTTGGATGAAGTGTTTTCACCCTGCCGTCCAGGCTCTCTGGAAAACCAGTTAATTCTGTTACATCGATTACAGGGATCCCTTCATTTTTTAATTTTTCTGCAGTGCCACCCGTACTGATTATTTCAACTCCATGCTTGTGAAGGCTTCTTGCCAGCACGGAAATTCCGGTTTTGTCTGATACAGACAGAAGTGCTCTCTTAATATTCAGTGGTTTTTCAGGAAATGAAGATAATGGTTGTAGTGACACAGTTTATGTTTGTTTAGGTGATCAGTTTTTTTATTACCGAGGGGAGCAGTTCATGTTCCGCCTTCAAGACTCTTTTTGCTAAAATTTCAGGTGAATCTGATGGCAAAACCGGAACTTCTTTTTGTTCAATCATCCGGCCACGGTCATATTCATTGTTCACGTAATGCACCGTACAACCGGAGATGGTATCGCCGGACTTTAAGACGGCTTCGTGAACCCGCAGCCCGTAAAACCCTTTGCCGCCAAATTTTGGCAGTAATGCCGGATGAATATTGATAATTTTGTTTGGGAAACCGGTAATGACTTCCGGGGGAATTTTTTTCAAAAAACCGGCTAAAACAATGAGATCAGGCTGCCATTTTTGAAGTTGATCAATCAATTTTAATTTGAAATCATCCCAATCAGTATCGTTAATCACATTTACCGGGATACGGTTCATTTTTGCGTGTTCAATCGCACCGATCCCATCACGATTTGTGATTAAACCTGCTATTTCAATATTTAATTCATTATTCCTGACTGCTTCAATAATAGCCTGGAAATTACTTCCGGAGCCGGAAGCAAGTACGACAAGTTTTTTCACTCTTTAGATTGCTTGCGAAATTTAGCTCGTGTAAAGATAATGAAAAGGGATGGGATTATTTGAATGAATTCGGAACTTTACCGTATTATTTTTTTGAAATAGCCACGTTTTTTGCCGGTGTATGCCCTCCCTTTAAAACGTGGTAATGGTTGAAGCTCCAGGTTATCTGGTTTACCGTAATTTTGATGATAGTTGCAATCGGTATGGCCACAAGCATACCCAGCATTCCAGCTGTTTGAGCCCCAATCATAATAATAAATAATATAGCCACGGGATGAATGTCAGCAGATCTTGAAAATATGAGTGGCTGCAAGACTACATTATCCAGAATTTGAGCAAACATTACCGCAAGAATGCAGGGAATAACAAGTGAAAAATCTCCGGTTTCAATAATGGCGATCACAATTGAAAATAAGTATCCGATAATTGGCCCGAAGTATGGGATTGAGTTAGCAACACCGATAGCAATACCAACGGCGCCCGCATTGTTGAGCCCTGCTACAGATAGTGCCAGCCATGAAACAACACCAACCAAGGTACATTGTAACAGTACGCTTCTGAAATAATGGCCAAGCCGGGTTTCGATTTTATCAATAAGACTCAGCGTGGTTTCAAAGTATTTATTTGGGACAAGCTGCAGGATATCCCGGCGTATTTTGTGTCCGTCTTTCAGGAAAAAGAATGTGGCAAAAGGTATCACAAGAAAAGCGGCAAACAGGTTAGTAAAAATACCTATTACGTTGCCGATAATGTCGGATACCCTGCTGAAATCAAAAATATTTTCTACAAAAATTGCAACGTTATCCCGTATATATCCCTGAGGTATAAAGTCAAAATTAGAACGAAGATGAACTTCAATCTGATTGGCGATCAGGATTAAATTTTCAGCATGAAGTTGTCTTGTGAGAAATGCCATTCGGTTTGCGACAATCGGGATAATGCTTGTTGAGATCCAGATAATAAGGAGAAGTACCGTAGCCAGAACAATGGAGATGGACAAGGTACGATCAATACCGGCAGCCTGCATCCGGTTTACGATTGGGTCGAGCAAGTAGCTGAAAATCAATGCAATCAAAGCATAGATAGCAAGATTGCTATAGTTGTAAACAATCAATACAACCAGAACCAGCCCGGCAATGAACAAGGCGGTTTTTACAATTTTTTCTAATGTTAAATTTTTAAGCATCAATTTCAGATGTAATGAGAGGCAGATATTTCAAGATGTCAGACCCGGAAAATCCCCGTCCTGACAGATAGTTAAAAATTTTTTGTTTTCGCTTTTGGAGGTCTGGCTCCCTGAGAAAATGTTTCTTTCTCTTTAACGCCAAATCTAAACAAATCTGTTCTTGAGACAAATTTTCTGCAATATTTTTTATTGTTTTCTGTATAGTTATCCGATCAATCTTTTTTTTCAGAAGAGCAAGTTCAATTTTTTTAGGACCCCACTTGTTTATAGCGGCTTTTTCAGTTGCATATTTCAGTGCAAAATCAGGATCATTCAGATATTTTTTTTGTAAAAGATCGGTAATCAATTTTTCAATAGTCGCATAACTGAACCCTTTTTTTCTGAGTTTTTGCCGGATTTCAAATGAAGCGTGGTCTCTCCGCCCAAGGTATCTGAGACTACTTGTTTTTGCCGCTTCATATTCTTCAGCAGTAACGATTTGATTAAACAAAGAAGGCGTCAACATGACGCCTTCTTTGATTGAAAAATCGGTTAAAGTTTTGATGCATATACCAACCAGGAAATCTTTGTCATTGAAAAGGGAATACCGGCCGTTGTTTTTCTTTTGAACCTGTATCTTCGTTATGATCAGGGGGAGTTTATTCAAAATGTGATTTGCGTCTTGTATCACACTATTTAAAATTTAAATTTATTGATCAGCTTCTACCAGTTCTTTTTCACCTGTGGCTTTTATTCCCACCTCCATTTTATCTGAAGGCATTAATTTTTCGCGTACAATTACTTCAATTTTATCACATAACTCCTTGTCTTCTTCAAGAAATTGCATTGCAGCATCCGTACCCTGGCCGATAGGTTCACCGTCATAACGATACCAGCTGCCGCGTTTTTCTATGACATCGAACTCTACTGCCAGATCAAGAATTTCTGAAATCCGTGAAATTCCCTGTCCATACAAAATGTTAAACTCAACAACTTTAAAAGGAGGCGCAACTTTATTTTTTGCGATTTTTACTTTGGTACGGTTGCCCAGTACTTCCTCCCCTTTTTTGATGGCACCGATTCGGCGAATATCAATTCTGACGGATGAGTAGAATTTTAATGCCCTTCCTCCGGTAGTTGTTTCAGGATTTCCAAACATGACGCCGATTTTTTCCCGGACCTGGTTAATGAATACACAGGCTGTACGAGTTTTACTGACTACCCCGGTGATTTTACGGAGAGCCTGAGACATCAGGCGGGCGTGGAGCCCCATATGGGAATCACCCATTTCACCTTCCAGCTCAGCACGGGGTACAAGGGCAGCAACAGAATCAATCACAATGACATCAAGTGCCCCGGAACGGATGAGGGTTTCAGTGATTTCGAGGGCCTGTTCGCCGCTGTCTGGCTGAGAAACCAGCAGTTCATCGGTATTTATGCCAAGAGCCCGGGCATATTTAGGATCAAACGCATGTTCAGCGTCGATAAACGCTGCGTAGCCGCCCGCCTTTTGTGCTTCGGCAATTATCTGTAGTGCAAGCGTGGTTTTACCGCTGGCCTCAGGTCCATAAATTTCCGTGATTCGCCCACGGGGAATACCGTTCACTCCCAGTGCAAAATCAACCATAATGGAACCGGTTGAGATTGTGGCAATTTCAGTTGCTGCATGATCACCAAGCCTCATTACCGTGCCTTTTCCATGCTGTTTTTCAATCTGTCCGATCGCGATGTCTATTGCTTTTTTCCTGTCGTCTTTTGAGGCTGCCATATTTTTTTTACAAGTTTGTTTCAGTTTATTTAACGGAAAATAAGGAATGAACGTGACAACATATTGTCATTGTACAATTATTTCTATACCTCTGTCATGGGTAAAGAATAAATCAAAAAACAAGAGAGATTTTATTCATTCGAATATATGTATAAAATATGTATACAGCAAATCTCACTATTCTCTCATAAAAAAATGCCACAGATGTTTTACGTTCAATATTCCGGTTTACAATATGTAATTTGTAATAGTATGAACCGGTTTTTGCGATTTCCTTACAAACTTTTTTTTGCCATATATATTTTGCCTAAGGCATTCCGATGGGAAATGGAACATTAAGGAAAAATTCAGGGATTGAGGTCAGAAGACCGGTAACAGCTTTCGCCGGGAATCAGAAAATCCCGGGCTTTGAATTGGATCTATATATTTTCCGTCTGCATTGTTAAAGTATTCATATCAGGAGATTACTTGCATTTCTTTAAATTTCTGAATAACACTTCTATGACCTGTTCACATTGATCTGAAGTCGTATAGGGCGCCGGCCCGATTCGAATGATATCATTTCGGGCATCAGTAAAGATATTCTCATCAAGAAGCATTGCTCTTATCGCCCGGGCATGCCCAGAACGAAGTGCGAGAAATCCGCCCGACTCTTCCACCGGGCGTCTGTTTGCGTGTTCTATGCCAGACCCCTCAAAATTGGCATCATCAAAGAGGTTTCTGAGATAGGCTAACTGAGATGAATATTGCCGGAGGAGTACCTGAGGAGTGAGCCCGCTGGTGTTAAAAAAATCTGTTACGGCTGCTGCCCGGTATTGTGATATGGGATCATAGGTGCCGGTAGCAAATTTCTGGTCACCATTATCAAATTGAACCGGCTTCCCGGTGCGTGGTTTGTCAAGCTGCTGAAATGCCGCAAACCAGCCGGTGATGACTGGCCTCATTCTGCAATTTGCGGGATAACGAAGGAAACAATTGGCTTCGCCCCACTGGAGGTATTTGTAACCACCGATCATCAGGTAGATGTGTTCCAGGTTTTCGTTAGTAAAGGAGAGGGGAACAACATTGGTTCCATGATAATCATCCACCAGGAGTGGCACTCCGGCCAACTTTGTAAGCTGGGCAATTTCGCGCAGTTTTGTGTTGATTTCTGCCGTTTCATAATAAACCCGGGAAAGCATAACGGCAGAGGTATGCTCATCCAGTTCACTTTTGATTGCTTCATACAGATTTTCGTCATTCTGGTGTGGCAAAAAAGTGATGTTCAGTCCGTTTTCCTGCAAGGCGCGTAGCTGACGGTACATCGAATGAAATTCACCGGTGGTAGTTAATATCTTGGGTTTGTTTTTCAGATCAAGTGATGACAGCCAGGATACAAGCAGTACGTGTGTATTTTGTTCACGACAGTATTTTCCTGTGGGGTCATCGTAAAAATTACGCAGATAACCCCGCATGATTTCTGTTTTTTCAAAAGCGAAATCCCATTTTTTATCCACCTGTTCAGCGACCATATCCGAGTATTCGCGGATCCCATCAAAAGCGGCATCTGGCCAGGCCTGGTGCGAGTGACCGGTAAAGAGGAGGCGGTTGGCCACATTGAAACGGGAATAGTATGGTTGGAGAGTAAGGGCTAATTTGTCGAATTCCTGCATATAACGGGATGGATTTAAAGATCTGATTTTGTTATAAACATAATAAACAATGCCACGGAGGTACGAAAAGTTCCGTGTTAATCCGCGCCTCCGTGGCAATAAAAAACTTCATCTCATGAAAAATCCCCGTTCTCATATCTTATCGATAACTTTTTCTCATTTACCCGTTTGAAAGCATCCAGTTTTTCCGGGTTCAGAGAAGCAACCGTCATTTCTCTTTTTCCGAGGGCTCCCTGTGCCCGTGCAACGTACCACCCCCCCACAGCCATTGCCGCCCGGGCTGAGGTTGCCGCACAATATGTTGACAGCACCACATCAATTTTGCTAATAGCAGCCAACTTTCTGAAAACCTCTGGTGTCCATAAATCAGGATTTACCCCGGGAGAAAAGGGGTCATGAATTACGAAATCCATTTTTTCACTTTCCCTGATAAAATTTCCATCAAAAAAATCATCGAAAAAACCATTGAAAAGATGGAGTGTAAATTTTTCAGCCACATTTAAAGTATTGAGACCCGGCTTTAGTTTATCAAAAATTTTGATAAGGGTTGATTTGGATATGTTCAGATGAGGATTGTCGCCAAAATCAAATTGTGCAGCAGTGTTTGAATCCAAAGGATAAGCCTCTACACTATAATAGGTTACAAGAGGTATTTTGGTGGATTGACGGATATAATCCAGCAGAAGCAGAAGGTTAAGCCCTGTACCGAATCCGGTTTCGAATACGGTGATTTTTTCATGGTGATTCAAAAACTTTGGCAGCCCCGGTGTTTCAAAGAAAATATGCCTGCTTTCAGCAACAGCCCCGTTTGGATTGTGATAATGCTGACTGAAACGGGATGAGTAGAGGGTGGTTGAACCGTCTTTGGTGGGTGTAATTTTGGGATATTCTTGTGATAGAGGTTTAAGGTGTATTTCTCTCAAATTAGTCCGGTTTTAAAGGGGATGTAGCCATTTTCCCGACAACGGTCAACCATGGACGCACTTCCCATTTTTCGATAAGCCCGTTTTTTACGTAGGGATCATTTTCAGCAAATTTCTGGGCTGCAACCGGTGAATCTCCTTCAAAAAGAAGATAGGCTTTGTCAGCCGGTTCTTGCAGGGCACCGCCTAAGACCAGGTTGCCTGTATCATGTGCCTTCCAGGCAAGGGCAAGATGTTCGGCACGGAAATCTGCCCGCCGTTCAAGATAATCGGGCTTTAAATGGTAGATAAGAAGATAGTGCATGGATAGTTATTGGTTGGATAATATGGATCAAATATACACAAACTGCTAAATCTTTTAAGAGCCTATTGCAGAGATACTTAAATAGAAACAGGCAAAAACCCCATTGGGAATGGTGAGACGTTTAAGCCATATCGGTATTATAGGCAGGCAGAAAAGACATGGTATTTCTGTTCGTTTACTGAATCCGATGCTATTTCTAGTGTTATGTCGACTTTAAAATAGCATGGGATTACTTACCCGTCACTTCATCGTTGACACGACACTTGTCAAGGTTCGTTTCGGATTAACAATTTGGTAAAGACTGAAATACCAAGCCTGATCAAGGTTGCTATGGAATGAAACGTAATTGGAATACGAGGACGATGATGGAATTATCGAGATCCATCGGGCCGCTATTTCCGAATGAATAGTTCAGATGGGTACGCACTAATTCTGTGTTGCCATCATAGATGAAACGGGATATCCCAATGGTGTAATTATTTGTCCCGAAGCGGTCAAATGTCGCAGCTAAACCGCCCTGTCCCGGCTTTTGGACCATTTCATCAAAACGGCCAAGTACATGCCATTCACGTGTGACGCGGTATCCCAGTTCAGCGTAAAACCCGTGGAGCTTATATTCTCTGTCAGTTCCAAGGTTTACCCCGCGGCTGTCGTCTTTTCCGGTCAGGCTCATATATTCAATTTGTGAGAATAGCCCTGCAATTCCAAAGTCATTGGTTGCAGCTCTAAGTGACCAGGATGTCCGGTCAATATCAAACGGGCCTGTGCCTCCCTGAACCACATCCCTCTGCTGGTTTGTGGCAGCGTGAGCACCGAGTGTAAAGCCATCAATTAACTCCACATCTACACGGGCGCCGTAGAGACCACCCCCGCCTTTCCTCTCGGTTATGTTCGAGCCGGCATAATTAAACCTTCCGGCACCATTCCCTACATGCACACCGTACCATAATCTGCCGTGCTGCCCGTATGCCATGATGCCAACATCCCGGAAAGCACTATATCCCATTACGTTAGACAGCGTGGTAGTAATAGGTGCACGTTCATAAAAAACCAATCTTGATGAAACCAGGCGTGCAGTATCGAAAGACTGGCCGGGCATCATAAATTGCCCGAGCCTGATATTGAACCACGGCCGTATATGCGCATCCACATGAAAATCGAGAAGCGAGGGTGTGGTGCCTGCAAATTCGATCCATGTTGTGGCGCTGAAATTGTCGCCGATTCTTCCTCTTGCCGTAATTCTTGCCCTTCTGATTCTGAAACCTTGTGTTTCGAGTGTTTCTGAACCCAATACGGGCAGATTACCCTGCGAAGGCGTCAATATTTCTGTACTTTGATTGGCAATGAACCAGTTTTGCATGTAACCGCCAACATCCATTTTGATCTGGCTTTGAACAGGTTGAATATTCACACCAATAGATAGCAATAGCAGTATTGCCAAAGGAGCAGTAACTTTTTTAAACATCGTCTTGATATCAAATTTTTAAGTGGCTGATGTGTGCTTCATTGATTTTTTTGGCACTGTCTCGTCCCGTGAGAGCTCATCAATAATTAACGTTTGCAGATGATTTTCATCTATGTATATACCACCATATTACTGCTCAAGTGTGAAAAATAGATTAAGTGATTCCCTGATTTAATGTTGGTAAAAAGACTGATATTTGAATGATAAGCGAAATGTGCCATGAGGGATCGGAACCGGATATCACGTGTTTAACTGTTGAGTATTCGCTACGCCTGCCATCCGTAGCTTTCCTGGTCTACGTAGCTTTAGCGAAGTTGACAGCGCAGGGTGGCTCTCGTTAAACTGTTTAACTGATTGGTCAGTAACAATTCCAAAATCTGAAACCTCTAACATTAACCCCCGACGCTGACAGGAACCCGAAAGGCACGGGGACGCTGTCAGGTCTTTGAACCTTGAACCTGAAACCTTGAGCCCCGACGCTGACAGAATCACGAAAAGGACGTGAATGCTGTCAGGTCTTTGACTACAAAGTCTTTCATTTCTGATCTTCTGTCATTTTAAAGATCGTAACGATGCCTTCTTTATCCAATTTGCCGATTGCATTCAGCGGGCTTCCGCTTCCGTATACTTTAATCGCATAATCTGCAATTTCTCCGAAGGCGTTTTCCGGTATGTTTACATCGGATAATCGCTGGTAAAGTCCGTTATCCCGGAGCCAGTTTTCAAATGTTTCGATGAATTCATAGGCCCCTTTTTTTTCATCTGAAGACTGAATTCCAAACAGCTTTTCGCCCAGGAGAGCGAACCGGTCGACAGCCCGGCCATTTTGAACCATCCATTTAAAATAGGCGGGGTAAAGGATAGCGAGACCGCGCCCGTGGGCAAGGTCGGGATTAAAACCGCTGAGTGCATGTTCCAGGTTGTGCATAATGAAGACGGAGGGTTTACGCCCTGCAATCTGGATGGTATTAAGCGCCAGCGTGGATGCCCACATGAGCTGGCCGCGGAGGGCTTCGTTTCCGGGATCTTTTTCCACCAGCGGCATTGTATCGAGTACGGTTTGCATTACGCCCTCGCTGTAGCGGTCGGCCAGGGGTGAATCGTTGCCGCCGAGGATGTAGTTTTCAAACACGTGGCTCAGGATATCCGAGGCCCCGTCGCGTGTGGTTTCCAGCGGGATTGAGGTGTGATAAGAAGGGTTTAGCCATGATGCTGCCGGTTTGAAAAACGAGTAGCCGATAGGTGATTTCCCATTTACTTCAACGTTTGAGATAACAGCGTAGGCCGTAACCTCCGATGCGGTTGCCGCAGTAGTCGGGATCGTAGCAATCGGAATCGCCCCTTTCATGGTTTTATGTTTTGGTTCTCCCAGAACGAACGGCCAAATTTCCTTTTCGTCATCATGTATCAGACCGGCGATGCCTTTGGACGCATCCATCACAGAACCGCCCCCGAGCGCCAGTACAAAATCAACACCTTTTGCTTTGCCAAGCACTGCAGCTTTGTCGATGGTTTGAGCGTGCGGGTTGGGTTCAATTCCTTCGAACAATGTATACGTAATATGATGTGCATTCAATTGCGAAGTCACTTCATCCAGATAACCTGCACGTTTTACACTTCCACCCCCGATCACGAGTAAGGCATGGTTTCCAAGTTCTGCAAGCTTATCAAAAAAAAGACCGTCCTTCTCTTTACCATAGAAGATGTGAGTGGGAATGTGGACTTCGAATGGGTTCATAATTGGTTAAATTTGGTTATTATTAGATTGATCTTATAAACACAATTTAAGGAATCACGCATTCCCATAAAGAAAACATTTGATATGACAGACCTGAAAAAGGTTCTCCTGAGTAGAGCAGAAGAGTATTTTGATTACATGGTGCAGGTACGGCGGCATCTACATAAAAACCCTGAGGTCAGTTTCAAAGAGTACGACACTACGGAGTTTATTCTCCACGAGCTCAAAAAAATGGGCATCGAAACCGAAAGGCCGCTGGAAACAGGGTGCATCGGGGTAATTGAAGGGGGGAAACCCGGCCCGGCCATTGCTCTGAGGGCCGATATCGACGCTCTCGCGATGGATGAAGAGGGAGATGCCAAACAGGAATTTATGTCGGAACGTCCGGGAGCCGCCCACTGCTGCGGCCACGACGCCCACACCGCCAACCTGCTGGGTACGGCTAAGATTTTGAAGGAGATGGAAGCGGACATTGCCGGGAAGGTTGTTCTGGTGTTTCAGCCGGCTGAGGAAAAACTCCCGGGTGGCGGGCGAATGATACGGGACAGCGGTATTCTTCAAAAGCATGGAGTGGAAGAAATTTACGGCCTGCACATGAACCCGAACTACGCACCGGGACAAATTGCCGTAAAACCGGGAGCGTTTATGGCCTGTACAGTTGAATTTGTAATTGCGGTTATTGGTAAAGGGGGGCATGCTGCAACTCCTCACCTTACCATTGATCCTATTGTACTTGCAGCACAAATCATCACACAGTTCCAGTCCATCATCAGCCGCTCGCTCGATCCCACTGAACCGGCCATTATTACTGTGGGGAAAATACAAGCCGGTTCGGCGTTTAATGTTATCCCGGCCAGGGCGGAGATGATCGGCACGGTGCGAGCCTTTTCGATGGAAACGGCACGGTTAATTAAAAAACGGATGGAGGAGATCATCAAAAGCACCACAGAAGGGGCAGGCGGTTCCTACCAGTTTGAATTTAACGAGGGCTATCCTGCAGTTGTGAATGATGTGAACTGCACACGGAGACTTGAAGAGACGGCCCGCATAGTTTTAGGTGACGACAATGTTATAAAGCTGGAAAGGCCGATGATGGCAGGCGAAGATTTTGCCTTTTACCAGGAAGAATTTCCCGGCGCCTTTTTTTTCCTGGGCAGTGGAAGTGACGATACAGAATCAAAGTGGAGCTGGCATCACCCATGTTACAATATAGACGAGCGGGTATTTTTAGCCGGACCCGCTCTCCTTGCAGGATTGGTTCTCGGACGTTGATCTGCTGAGATCCTGCCAGAATTTTCCGTGTTTAGCGGTTAAAATGTGACTTTGAAGCGCCTGGAGTATAGCGGAAGTCCTTCAAGCGTCACGATGTTGTCACCAAAAGAACGCTTCAATAACCTTACAGACGATTGATATGATGCAATGCGATGCCTTGGGCTAAGGTTCTCTATCAAATTACCGGGCAATAAGTATCGTGAGAAATAAGCTTCACTCAAATTACACCGAATTTTTATGACAAAACTTGCTTTAAATAACGTAAAAGGAGACCTATTTGAACTGACCGATGAACGTATTCGGCAAGGAGTTGAAGGTTCCCGTAACAGTGCGAGAAAAAGAATTATTTTACCCATTCATCGCAAACAGGAAGCCGAAGTGCAGCGTATGATCAACTTTCTTCAGCCCGGAACTTACATTCGCCCACACAAACACCCGCTGCACCACGCGAGTGAATCGATTGTGTTGCTTCAGGGCTCCATCCGGTTTTTTACATTTGATGATGACGGAAACCGGCACACATCGCGAATCATAGCAAGTAATCCTTTTCCCGGAATGATTGATATCGAGCCGAATGTCTGGCATTCATTTAACGTAATTGAACCCGATACGATACTGTTTGAATGCAAAAAAGGCCCTTACAATGCAGAGACAGATAAAGTTTTTGCAGATTGGTCACCTACAGAGGGAAGTGAACAGGCAGAAAAGTGGGTTGACTTTATGTCGGATTAACAATTTCCTCTCTTCATAAATCAAACCGGGAAAAATTCCAGATTCTTTTTTGAGTATTAGCAACCGGCACTTTACTTTATCACAACCTGAAAAGTATTGATTTGATTAATATCCGTTCCGGACGAGTCAATTATACCAGGCAATTTTTTTGTTTTATATCACAGTTCAGATATTGATAGCCCTGCCCATTTTAAATTGACATGTTTAGTTAAATGATTGATCTTTTTTTAAATAACAAACCTGAATTAAATCTTTACGACAAATCTGTTATCGAGGATAATGGCGACGTTTTTTTTATGATCCGCGACGGGTTCCGGAATTTTCTGATCATCCAGAGTGGAACAGGAGCTTTAGGTTTTGATTCATTTCATGGTGAAATTCTTGGAATAGGGGATGCCGAATTCATGAAATGTCCGCTTTCAGCGAATAATGCAGTTGCATTACGGGGCCGTTTTTCATTTACCCGCCCGGTTTTAATCGGAAAACAAAATTCATATGGTTTGGGTGACCGCCTTGGAAATGCCGGCGCAGCGCATTTGAAAGCGATCCGGAAGACAAACTTCAGGCCGGTTCTTGCACAGCAGTCCATACGCGAACTTCAGAGAACCGGCCGTACAGCACAGGAGGTAATTGATGCTGCCACGTGGGCGGTTTTCAGGGAGGGTTACAGGGAGGGCTTTGGGGCCGATGGCGACCACCTCAAGACCACGGATGACATCGACTTGATGGTAAAAGCCGGCTATACCATGTTTACTATCGACCCAAGTGAGTACGTGAAAAATGAGGCGATTAGCATGAGCAAGGGAGAGCTAGATATAGAGTTGATGAAGTTGCCCTGGGATGATATTGATGATAAACTCATTACTTTCAAAGATCGATATATTGGACTGGAAGCAGAACTTGCCGACGGGTTTGTACTTGCTCCAACCGATCAGGAAATTGTAGCCGGGATGGTGAAGTACGGGCGGGTTATCTCACACACCAAGAAATTGGCAGACTACCTGCGAACAACCTATCCTGAGCACCCGGCTGAGCTGGAACTTTCTGTGGATGAAACCGATCAGCCCACCACTCTTTTTGAGCATTACCTTATCGCATCGGAACTGAACCGGATAAATGTGGAACTTGTGAGCCTGGCCCCGCGGTTTTCCGGTGATTTTGAAAAAGGGATCGATTTTAAGGGTGATCTGAAGCAGTTCAAAAAAGAATACCGTCAACACTTGGCTATCGCTGAAAAATTTGGTGGCTATAAGCTAAGCATTCATTCCGGGAGTGATAAATTTTCGGTTTATGAAGCTGTCGGATCCTTGAACCGGGGTGCAGTTCATGTTAAAACCGCCGGTACCAGCTATCTTGAAGCACTGAGGACTGTGGCTAAAGCAGAACCGTCCCTGTTCAGGGAAATCCTCGATTATTCAAAAAGCCGTTTTGAAACGGACAAAAAAACCTACCATATATCCTGTGATTTGAATAAAGTGCCCGACGGCAATGAATTGTCTGATCATGATTTAGAAAATCTGTTAGACGATGACGATGCCCGTCAGGTGCTTCATGTTACATTCGGTTCGGTGTTAAACGGGTCTGAACGGGAGAAAAACCGGTTTAAAGAACGGTTGATGGAGTGTCTGAACGTCTGCGAGCAGCTATACGAAAAAAACCTGGAGATTCATTTTGACAGGCATTTATTTTCATTTAACTGATATGAA
>SKKO01000263.1 GCA_007123715.1 Balneolaceae bacterium
GTTACATTGGGCGGGGGAATAACAACAGCGTACGATTCCCGTTCATCGGGCTCGGAGTGAAAGTAGCCTTGATTTTCCCAATAGCTGTACCATTTCTCTTCCGTCGCCGAAGGATCGTATTGCTTAGGGATGTCCTGATTTTCTTTATTTAACATAAATTATTGAACCACAGAGTACACAGATCTCTGTGGTTAAAAACTATTTTACGCGTTTCATTCGTACACCGAAGTGCCCGTCGCAGTGGTGTACGTGGGGGAGGGTTTGATAGGCCATTCCGTTTTCAGCCAGCACTTCTTCAGGAAGAAATTCATCAAGAGGCTCAAGTTCATAGTTGTCATATTTATCGAGGAATTTCTGAACCTGTTCCCAGTTCTCTTCCGGCTCGATGGAGCAGGTGCTGTACACAAGACGCCCGCCGCGGGTTACATGATTGGCGGCTTCATCAAGCAGTTCTTCCTGGAGAATGGTGGCATTTTTAAGGTCTTCTTCTGTGCGTTTCCAGCGCAGGTCGGCTCGTTTGCTGAGTACACCTGTGCCGGTACAAGGTGCATCGAGCAGTACGCCATCGGCGAGTTTCAGATTTAGTTCACGAACATCATCCTGCCGAATTTTAATATTTTCAGCGCTGTAATCCATCGCGCTTTGAGCAAGCATTTCGAGCCGTTTGGAGTTAATGTCAACAGATATAATGGTCCCCTGTGCCTCCATCATATCGGCCATTACAATACTCTTGGTTCCGGGAGCCGCACAAAGATCATAAATGGTTTCACCCGGTAACGGTTCAAGGATAGTAGGCGCAAAACCTGCTGCAATATCCTGTACAAGGCAGATTCCTTTTCTTAATAAATCTTTTTCTATAAAAGGCCCGATTGAATCTATCTTAAAATAACCGGGAAGCCAGTCACTCTCCTCATATGAGATATCGAGCTTATCGAGACGAAGCTTAAAATTTTCGGTTTTGGTACGCAGGTTGTTTACGCGTACATAAAACGTTGGACGCTGATTGTTGGCCTGCATCAGTTGAAAAGCTTCACGTTCTCCGAAACGTTTTACCCACCGTTTTACCATCCATTCAGGATGGGAAAATGTAGTGGCAACCAGTTTGGTACGGTCTTCAAAGGCGGGTTTTGGCAGTTTGGCAATATCGCGTTGAATATTACGGAGGATGGCATTGACAAGGTCGCCGGATTTGGAACCAAGTTTGTACTTGGTAATTTCAACCGCTTCGTTAATGGTGGCATAGTCCGGAGTGCCTGCCATAAAGAGCAGTTCATAGAGACCAAGCCTGAGGATATTTTTCAGTAAAGGCTTCATCTCATCTACCGAGATACTCGAAAAATGATTGATAATGAAATCAAGGTAACTTCGGCGTCTTAAAATATTCTGAACATATTCCCGCACCTGGGCGCGTTCTCTCGGTTCAAGCTCGTCTGCAAGCGCGTAATTCAGTTTCCCGTTATCATCAAATGTAATTAAAATATCTATACTTGCCGATCGTGCAGTAGCTTCCTTTTCCAATGCTGTCAATATTTTTGAATGTTAAAAATCTGAATAAATCAGCCTGTTTTTTGCTGAAAATTTTCTGAAGAAAAAACAATATTAAATATAGAGTTTTGATCGTCTTTATGCTAATGCAGCACAGGATTAAATAGACCATTTGAATTGCATGCACCAGTTGAATATCATTTTGAGAAGTAAAGCAATATTTTGCAGATGTTTGGTCATGTTATAATCGTTGCATGGACGAAGAAAACGTAAAGTAGATTCCGGATCTTTGAATGATGATTTTCTAAGCCTTAAAGCTTGCGGAAAAAGCGTTCTTAACTGATCCGGTGTTTTCCGTGGCAGGGAAAGGCTGGCTGGCCTGTATGCTATACAAGGTGAAAAATCATGATTCATTTTTTATTGGTAAATTGGTTAATTCTTTGATTGTCGAGTAAAATAAGTAGCCGTTATAAAATTCATTTAACAAATGCTTTCAGGATTTGAGCTTTGGATGTTTCTTGCAGGCCTGGGGATTTTTCTCTTTGGTATGCACATGATGGAGGAGTCGATCCGGCTTCTGAGCGGCGCTGCATTTCGTACATTTATCCGAAAATCGACCGGCACAAATGTAAAGGCCATCTTCAGCGGCATGTTCAGTACAGCCATTCTCCAAAGCAGTTCTGCTGTTTCGCTGATGGTGCTTGCATTTGTGGGAGCCGGCATCATGACGCTTACCCAGGCCATAGCTGTGATGATGGGAACTAAAATCGGGACAACCGCCACTGCATGGATTGTAGCTGTTTTTGGTTTCAAGTTTAACATCGACGCTTTTTCATTGCCACTAATCGGTATCGGCGGGCTTGGGATTATTTTGCTTGCAAGATCGCCGCGGTACGTGAACATCAGTAAATTTCTCGTTGCATTCGGATTTTTGTTTATGGGGCTCGACTACATGAAGACCAGTGTGGATCAACTGGCTGAGGTAATTGATCCAGCTGCCTTTGCAGGGTATGGAATACTTGTTTTTGCTCTGGTAGGCCTGGTGATGACGGCAATCATGCAGAGCAGTTCAGCCACGATTGCCATTGTACTTACCATGCTATTCAGCGGTGTGATTCATTTCAGTTCGGCTGCAGCGATGGTGATAGGGGCTAATGTTGGTACAACGGTCACTGTTTTACTTGGGTCAATTGGCGGAATCGCATCCAAAAAACAGGCCGCATTGAGCCAGCTTATTTTTACGGTGAGCACGGCGGTGATTACCCTTCTTATTCTTCCGCTTCTAACCTGGGTTGTACTTGACCTGCTCGGTTTTGACAACAACCTGGTAATAGGGCTGGCACTCTTTCATTCCGTATTTAACATCTTAGGTGTAGTGCTGTTTTTCCCGTTTATCTCTAAACTGGCCGGTTTTGCTGAAAGCAGAATAAGTGAGGAAGTAAAAGAGTTCAGTAAACATATCCACAAAACCGACCCGTCAGTATTTGATGCCGCCCTTGAAGCATTCCGTAAAGAGATTGCACGGCAGCTCCGTTATTCATTTGTTTTTATTTCGCTGATATTACGCCCCGATAAACACGGAAAACAAATTACCTATGATGACCTGCTGCGCTATCATGCAGAAATTTTCGAATATTATACATCCCTGATTTCTCATCAGATAGAAAAAGATGAAAGTGAAAAAGCGGATAAATTGCTCAGGGCAAGCAGAAATATCATGAATGCATCAAAAAATATTCATGATTTAGCCATGGAGCTTGCAACGCTATCCAATGAAATTGACCCATTTCATCAGCGAGCTTACAAATCCATAGAAGACCGGCTGACAAAGCTTGTTTCCTCCGGTTCTCCCCTCAGTCAGAAAATAACCGAGAAAAAAAGTCCTGAACAACTACTGGAAGTTGAGGAATTGCATAAAATGATAGAAAGCGAAGACAGGAATTTTATTCGCTTGTGTGGGGAAAGTGTTTCGTCCAAAGAACTGAAAAAAGTTGAAATTACGTATCTGTTAATGCTGAACAGGGTTATCACACAATCGAGCAGAATGCTGATCTTTTCAATTAAAGCCCTTGTTGAATACGCCGAAACCGGGCCGGACTGACAAAATATTGAATATTGAACATCGAACACCCAATATCGAACGAATATCGAACGGGGGAAGGGATGTATCGATATGAAGTTTGATGCCAGAAATTTCAGGTTATCCGGCTTTGATTTTTGAAGAATAAGTCCCTAAATTTTGAAGCTATAAGATAATTTTTTACTGGATGCTCTAAACAGTTGATTTTATAAACCTTTCTAAAAAAATTACTACTCAAATCACAGATTGAATGAATAAAGGAACCGTAGCCCAGGTAATTGGCCCAGTTGTTGACGTTGATTTTGAACAAGGAAAACTCCCGAGAATATTAAGCGCGCTATATATTGACAGAGAAGACGGATCTAAACTCTACCTTGAAGTGGCGCAGCACCTCGGGGAAAATCGCGTAAGAACCATCGCGATGGATTCAACTGACGGCCTGGTAAGAAAAATGGATGTGATTGATACCGGTGAATCTATTTCTATGCCGGTTGGCGAGGATATCCGCGGGCGACTGTTAAATGTTGTGGGTGAGGCAATTGACGGTATCAAAAAGCCGGAGGGCAAACGGTCTTACCCGATACACCGGGAAGCACCGGCTTTTGTAGATCTCGCCACAAGCACCGAAATGCTGGAAACAGGAATCAAGGTTATTGACCTCCTTTGCCCGTATGCCAAAGGTGGTAAAATCGGGTTGTTCGGTGGCGCCGGTGTTGGTAAAACCGTATTGATCCAGGAACTTATTAACAACATCGCCAAACAGCACGGCGGCCTGTCAGTGTTTGCAGGTGTAGGGGAGCGTACCCGTGAAGGGAATGACCTGCTTCGTGAGTTTATCGAATCCGGTGTTATCAATTACGGTGATGAATTTAAGCACGCAATGGAAAGGGGAGAGTGGGATCTGTCTTTAGTGGATGAAGAAGCACTCAGGCAATCTCAGGCAACACTTGTATTTGGCCAGATGAATGAACCACCGGGAGCGCGCGCCCGGGTGGCACTCTCGGGGTTAACAGTTGCCGAGTATTTCCGTGACGAGGTTTCCCGGGATATCCTTCTCTTTATTGATAATATTTTCCGGTTTACGCAGGCGGGCTCTGAAGTATCCGCGCTTCTCGGAAGGATGCCATCTGCCGTTGGTTATCAGCCAACACTCGCCACAGAAATGGGTGATCTGCAGGAACGTATTACCTCAACCAAAAACGGCTCGATTACTTCTGTTCAGGCCATCTATGTACCTGCCGATGACCTTACCGACCCCGCACCGGCTACAACCTTCTCCCACCTGGATGCCACTACGGTATTGAGCCGGGCACTCACACAGATCGGTATCTATCCGGCTGTAGATCCACTCGACTCAACTTCACGAATCCTCGATCCAAAAGTTGTGGGTGAAGCACACTACAAATGTGCGCAAAGTGTTACTGAAATTTTACAGAAGTACAAAGAACTTCAGGATATCATTGCCATTCTCGGGATGGATGAACTCTCCGATGAAGATAAACTGGTGGTATCGCGTGCACGTCGTGTTCAAAGATTTCTTAGTCAGCCATTCTTTGTTGCCGAGCAGTTTACCGGACAAAGCGGCGAGTATGTGAAAATTGAAGAAACCATTAAAGGTTTTAATATGATCCTGAACGGTGAACTTGATCACCTGCCTGAAAATTCATTCCATCTCGTGGGAACCATTGAGCAGGCTCAGGAGAAGGGCAAGAGAATTCTTGCTGAAGCTGAACCCGTAGTTTAAACAAAACAACCGTGTCAAAAAAATTTCAAACTCAACTGCTTACACCCGAAGGTTCACTTTTCGAAGGAGATGCAATCAGTGTTCAGGCACCTGGAAGCGGGGGTAATTTTCAAATGCTCTATAACCATGCCCCCGTGGTTTCATCTCTTGGTATTGGTAAAATTGTGATTCAAACGGCAGAAAACGAAGAAATTATCTTCGCGGTCAGCGGTGGGTTTGTTGAAATGAGCCACAATCGCTGCACTCTTCTCGCCGAAAAAGCAGAACTCTCCAATCAAATCGACAGAGCCGAAGCATTGAAAGAGAGAGACAGGTTAAGAGAGTACCTGAGTACCATTACCCAAAACAGGGAAGACGCCGAACTTGAACTTGCAATCGCAGAAAACCGTGTTAAAATTGCAAGTTTCTGAAGATAACGAAACTTTTATACCTGGCTTCGTAAACGTTGCCAGGCTTTTATTTTTTAAGCATCTCTGTGATTCAATCGCAGAATCTTGTAACCCAATCTGAATCAATACCACCATGAAATATAATTTGCTTCTAAACAGGTTGATCGTATTGTTGATATCCGGCACCCTGTTCTATTCGCTAACATCATGCGCTTCCACTCAACAAACTGTTGCCGATTCAACGGCTGTGAGTGAACCGGCCACATCATCATTTGAGACCGCTGTTAAAAACCTGGTTTCATATGAGGGGTTATTTACCATATATCAGGATACAACCAGCGGTTCCATCAAGCTTGCAATCAGCAAAGAACAGGTTGGAAAAGAATTTATCTATTTTGGGTTGACTCATGACGGGGTGCTGGACGCAGGACACTTCCGCGGTGCTTTCCGTGATAACAAAATCATAAAGATACAGCGTTATTTTGATCGGATTGAATTTGCTCATATCAATAACAGGTTTCATTTTGATGATGAAAATCCTCTTAGCCGGGCAGCGGCAGCGAATATTTCGGACGCAATTTTACACTCCGCAAAAATTGATGTGGAAGACAGTGAAACCGGAATGATTCTTATTGATGGAGACGGGTTGTTTTTATCCGAAAATCTTCATCAAATCAAACCCAGCCCAAGCCCGGTTATGCAGCCGGGACAGTTTACAATCGGCAACCTGAACAGGGAAAAAAGTAAATATTCCCGCATCAGAAGTTATCCGAAAAACACGGATATTACTGTAGAATATGTATTTGATTCTCAATATCCTACGGGTTCCGCGAGCAGTGGGATTACTGACCGGCGCTCGGTGGCGATTGCCTTTCAGCACACATTCATTGAAATGCCTGAAAATGACTACCAGCCAAGGTATGATGATCCGCGCATAGGTTATTTTACAACCCAGGTAGATGACCAGGTTTCAACCAGTGCCACACCTTACAGGGATATGATTCACCGTTGGCACTTGGTAAAAAAAGATCCTGAAGCCGAACTTTCTGAGCCGGTAGAGCCAATTGTTTGGTGGATTGAAAATACCACACCCCACGAATTTCGTGAAACCATTAAAGAAGCTACACTGGCCTGGAATGAAGCTTTCGAAGCAGCCGGGTTTAAAAATGCCATCCAGGTAAACGTGCAGCCTGATGATGCCGACTGGGAATCAGGAGATATTCGTTACAATGTTCTGCGCTGGACGTCATCCCCTGTGCCTCCGTTTGGAGGTTATGGCCCAAGTTTTGTAAACCCGAGAACCGGCCAGATTCTGGGGGCAGATGTTATGCTCGAGTGGGTGTTTTTCAGAAGCCAGCTGAGACAGGAAGATATTTTTGCAAATGACTCCGGGTACCAATCTCTGCTTGAACAGGCCATGGATCCATATTTCTGCAGTTACGGCCATCATATGCATATCAACAATCTTTTTGGAGTGAATAGTCTTCATCTGATGGATGCATCTGCTGACGATATCGAAGGATTTCAGCATGAAGCATTGAAAATGCTCATTTTACATGAATTGGGACATACATTTGCTTTAAATCATAATATGCAGGCAAGTACGCTTCACACTCCTGAAGATATTCACAATAAAGAACTTGCCGATACCATTGGCTTAACCGGATCCGTGATGGATTATTCAGCGGTTAATATCAATAGTAACCGGGAAAACCAGGGTCGCTACTTTGATATTAAACCGGGGCCGTATGATATTTGGGCCATACAATACGGTTATACAACCGTACCGGGCAACCCTGAAGCTGAGAAGGCTGAACTTGAGAAAATACTTTCACGTTCAACCGAACCGGAACTGGCGTTCGGTAACGATGCCGATGATATGCGAAGCCCGAACGGTGGCATTGATCCGAGAGTGATGGTCGGGGATATGTCATCAGACCCAGTGGCCTATGCAGTTGACAGAATGAACCTGATACGTGAGTTAATGGATGGTATTGTTGAAAAGTTCGGAACCCGGGAGGGTCAGTCCTACCAGGAACTGCGAAATGCATACATGGTTATGATGGGTCAATATGGCACCCAGGCAGGTGTTATGACAAGGCAGATCGGCGGTGTATATCGCGACCGCGCATTCATCGGGCAGGAAGGTGGTACTATTCCGTTTAGGGCCGTGCCGCTGGAAAAACAAAAAGAGGCGATGGGTAATCTTTCATCTTATCTTTTTGCACCGGATGCTTTCCATACCTCGCATGAAGTGTATCATTACCTGCAATCACAGCGGCGTGGATTCGGATTTTTCGGCGGTGGCGAAGATCCTAAAATTCATAGCCAGGTACTGAACATGCAAACGAATGCACTCAATCACCTGCTGAATTCAAACACGTTGCAGAGGCTTACCGATTCCAGAACGTATGGGAACCTTTATTCTGTTTCTGATATGACGGGTGACCTGACGACTGCCGTTTTCGAAGCCGATTTGCGTGCGAATGTGAATACATTCCGGCAGAATCTGCAGATTCAGTATGTAAACAGGCTTATTTCGATTATTGGAAGTGATAATCATGATCATATCTCAAAATCAGCAGCCTTATACAATCTGCAAAATATTCGCGGAATGATGGATAATCGAACCCGCGGGAATGCCGAAACCAGGGCGCATACCGCACATATCAAACTTTTGATCGATAAAGCACTCGAATCGTAATTTCCCCCAACCCGCCATGATTGTCCCGTGGGGATTCTTTGAAAAGATCCCCCGGACACTACAATGAGGCTGGAATTTCTTGCAAATACCGTGAGAATAGAAGCCTATCTTTTTGTAGTTTTAAGCTTACCCGTTTTTAACCTAATTTCATCGATCTGATGTCGCAAACATCCCTGCAAGAACCCGAAGTTACTCTTGAACTTGTACTTGACCACGGCCTCACCGAAGAGGAATATGAGATGATCAAAAATTATCTCGGACGTGTACCCACATTCACTGAACTGGGTGTTTATTCGGTAATGTGGAGTGAACATTGTTCGTACAAAAACTCCATTCTTGAAATAAAAAAATTGCCGCGCGAAGGTGAACAGTTGCTTGTGGCTGCAGGTGAAGAAAATGCCGGCCTTGTAGATATCGGTGACGGCCTTGCATGCGCTTTTAAAATTGAGAGCCATAACCATCCCAGTGCCATTGAGCCTTATCAGGGAGCTGCTACCGGTGTTGGCGGAATTCACCGGGATATTTTTACGATGGGAGCAAGGCCGGTTGCATCGCTTAATTCACTCAGATTTGGGACCATGGAGAATCCGCGTGTACGCTACCTGCTCGATGGCGTTGTTCGCGGTATCTCGGATTATGGGAACTCATTCGGAATACCCATGGCCGGAGGCGAAATATATTTCGATGAAGCCTACGAGGGCAACCCTCTTGTAAATGCCATGAGCGTGGGAATTGTAAAGGTGGGTGAAACCGCATCTGCCATTGCTGTGGGAATTGGAAACCCGGTGCTTATTGTGGGTTCAAGTACCGGGCGGGATGGAATACACGGGGCTACGTTTGCTTCTGAAGATATCAGCGAAGAGAGCGAAGCCAAACGGCCAAGCGTTCAGGTGGGTGACCCTTTCACAGAAAAACTACTTCTCGAAGCGAGCCTCGAAGCTCTGAAAACCGGAGCAGTGGTAGGCATGCAGGATATGGGTGCAGCAGGAATTGCATGTTCATCATCCGAGATGACAGCCAAAGGCAAGCAGGGGATGAGGGTTGACCTGGACAGGGTTCCCATGCGTGAAGAAGGAATGACGGCCTACGAACTCCTGCTGAGTGAAAGTCAGGAAAGGATGCTGGTTGTGGCAGAAAAGGGGCGTGAACAGGAAATTATCGATATATACGAAAAGTGGGACCTCAACGCCGTAGTGATTGGTGAAGTGGTTGAGGGTGATAAAGTAACCTATTGGAAAGACGGCATGATAAAAGCCGAAATCCCGGCCGACTCGCTGGTTCTCGGCGGCGGAGCTCCGCAATATGTGAGGGAGGCAACACGTCCCTCATATCTCGACAAGGTTCAAAACTTTGACATTGACAGCCTTGAACATCCGGCTGATCACAATGAGATTTTAGTGAAACTTTTGGCCGCACCCAATATCGCGTCCAAACGTTGGGTACACGAGCAATACGATACCATGGTGCGAACCAACACCGTAAACGCTCCGGGCGCATCAGATTCGGGTGTGATACGTATTAAAGGATCAAAAAAAGGCCTTGCGGTTAAAACGGATTGTAACGGGCGCTATGTTTATCTGAATCCGCGGAAGGGCGGGCAGATTGCCGTGGCAGAATCAGCCCGGAATGTAGTTTGCAGCGGAGGCAAACCTGTAGCCATCACCAATTGCCTCAACTTTGGTAACCCGCATAAACCGGAAGTATACTGGACCTTCAAAGAAGCCCTGGCCGGCATGGGGGATGCCTGCCGTGCTCTCAATACTCCGGTAACAGGCGGCAACGTAAGCCTATATAATGAAAATCCGAAAGGGGCCATCTTTCCAACCCCGGTTATCGGGATGCTTGGTATCGTTGAGGATGTTGAAAAACACACCATGAAGCCCGGCTTTAAAGAAGCAGGAGATTTGGTTTATTATCTCGGAGCCAACAGAAAAGGCCTCGGGGGCTCGGAATATCTGAATACCATTCACAAACTAACCACAGGTGACGCTCCCGATATCGACCTGGATTTCGAAGTGCGCCTTCAGGATCTGCTGTTAGAACTGATCAGAACCGGACTCATTAACGCTGCTCATGATATTTCTGACGGAGGGCTCGCGATAGCACTGGCTGAAATGGCAATTTTTTCGGGAAAAGGTGCGAGCATTACGGTGGCCAATCTGGGAAAAAATATTCATGAAGTGCTTTACAGTGAAGCCCAATCCGGAGTAATCGTAACGTTGAAAGAGCAACAGGTACGTGAATTTGGAAAACTTTCTGAATCAAAAAATATTCCAGCGTTTAAACTTGGTAGTGTAAATGGGGATACCCTGGCTATTGATACATATATCCATGCAAGGGTATCCACATTATCGGATGCGTACGAATCGGCAATTCCGATGGCAATGAACGTGTAAAGCCGGAATTATCTTGTTCCGGTTTCCCGAACGGGCCGGGTTCTCAGATACTCAAACAATCCGGCAAGCTCCTCGTCTGTCATGTATCCAAACACGGGATAGGGCATGAACTCACCTTCAAGCTGCCGGCCGTCAGGGGTTACCCCGGTTCTCATTACCGTAGCAAAATCACTCTCCGTATAATCAGCAAGTGGTCCGCCCATTGTAATATTCGATGCAACCGGCCAGTTTGGTGGTACACCCGGAATAACACCGCCTCCATAATTGGGTCCGTGACAGCCTATACAGGTAGCAGCAAGATATCCCCCGAGTTCCACCGGAGTCCGCACAGCAACATAGGCAGGTACAGGAAGGCTATGATCAATTATTCTTGCCGGGAATAGATGAATGTCACCACCGGATAATACATACATTAACCTGAATGGAAAGCCGATTTTTGTATCCGGCAGATGACTGCTGTCAACCGGGTCTTTGCTCCGGATATAAGCAATTAAATCACCAAGATCTTTTTCATCGATTACATTATATTCATGTGAGGGCATAAAAATAACTGATTTACCGTCTTTTCTAACCCCGTGGCGGATGGCCCGGATGAGATCCTCATCTGAATATTCGTTACCCAAGCCGCCGGTTCCTTTCGTTAGGTTTGTCGCAACCAAAACACCCACAACAGGGTCTTCAAGAAAAATATCCCCGCCGAGGTTATTTCCATGGCATTCAACACAGCCGCGGACCCTGGCTACATGGCGTCCATTGTACAGTGCATCCTCATCATCGAAGTTGATTTGAATGGATGCGATTTCTATTTGATAGATTTGGTTTTCATGCTGCTTGCTGATTGCAAACAGCACCAAAGCAACGATGATCAGAACGGTAAGTAAACCACCTATAACGATTCCAATCCACTTTAAAGCTTTCATAGTAGTTACCCGATATTTATTAGTTGTTGAAAGAGAGCAGCTTAACGGGTTAACAGTAATAAATTTTTTGGAATAATTAAAATTGGAATTTAGAAACCGGCCAACAATCGTCGAAATAACGAACGAATATTAATCAAAAAGGTTTATTAGACCAAAAACAGATACATATGAAAGACAAAATAATACTAATTGTAGGTGGTTCCGGTGGAATCGGACTGGCCTGTGCAGATCTTTTCTCCAAAGCAGGTGCAAAAGTAGTTCTGGCAGCCAGAAACAAAGAGAAAGCGGAAGAAAAAGCCAGATCCATCAATGAAAATGGGGGAGAAGCATTTGTAATACGGGTTGATGTTACGGATCATGAATCTGTATCGGATATGGTGAAGGAGGTTATTGAGAACCTGGGCACGATAGATATACTGGTAAATGCTTTTGGTACCGGCATGATCCAGCCGGTTTTAGATATAAAGCCTGAAGATGCAAAAGAAGTATTCGATGTAAATGTATACGGTACTTTTTTAGTGACTCAGGCAGTGGTTCGTCATATGGCCTCCGGAAAAGGAGGGGCTGTGGTCATGTTCCCGGGTATTCTTGGAAAAACAGTTATGAGAAATACATCCGTGTATTCCGCATCGAAATTTGCCGTAACCGGGTTTACCAAAGCGCTGACGGAAGAGCATAAGCGCTCCGGCATCAAATTTTCATTGCTTTATCTGGGTGGAGTGGGGACCGGATTTTGGGACAATTCACGGATAGAGATGCGGGTACAAAAAGATAAAATGCTCACCCCTCAAGAGGTGGCGAAAGCTGTCTATTATGCTGCATCCCAGCCAGGCCAATCAGTATTGAATGAAATTGTGATACAGCCGGAATCACATCAGATGGTCTGATTTCAGCCGGTAAATTTATTTCTTACATATCCCTCATGGGCCAGCATTCTTCCGGTTTCGTCATAAGCTTCTTTCTCTTCAGGAGCCCACGTCCCAAGGCCGTCAACATATCGGTTATACATGCAAAAAGCGGCAGCAATCAGTACAGTGTCGTGAATTTCCAGGTCTGTGGCGCCCTCATTTTTCGCTGCTTTAATGTCATCTTCTGTAACCCTGTTTCCGAGTAGCTGCACTTTTTTAGCAATATTGAGCAAAGCCCTGAGTTTGTCTGATATTTTGGAATATTCAAACCCGGATTTAATATCGTCGAGCAATTCAAGATTACCATCCAAATGATGGGCTGCAGCTGCGCCATGAGATGAGTGGCAAAAATGACACTCGTTTTGCCAGGAAACATAAGAGGCAATCATTTCACGTTCGGCAGATGGCAACGTGGATTCACCGCGGAGCAAAATTTCGGCGAGTTCATTAAGTGGTTTTGCGGTTTCAGGCCGGTATGCCATTAAACCTACTATTCCGGGGAAATTGTTATTTATTTTTATATAGCTCATAGTAAAAATGACATGTTCGTGACTTGTTATTCTGTATGGCGGAAATAACTGAAATTTAAAACTGAGATGCAATTTTAATTCCGGTCACCCCATAATATTACTGCAGCTATCCCGACAGGCTTATTGGGGTTTGGCTGCGCCAATTTGATATCCGATTTTCGATATCCGGTTTCAGACATGCGAAGTATTTACGATCGAAAATCGGATATCAACCAAACTGGTTATCATTAATTACCCAAAAAAATTGTTCTGGATGCTTTCAATTTCTGTGTCATACGTTCATGCCACAAAGCTCCGGAGGAGCCCCCTGTTTATAGAAACAA
>SKKO01000113.1 GCA_007123715.1 Balneolaceae bacterium
CAAGGTTGTCACCGGGTCCATTTGGCCGAAGTGAACTTCGGCCAAATGTTGTATGTAAAAAAATATCAGCCTTATTCAGGCATCAAGCCCGGATTACGCATTCCAAAACCCGTAACCTGTATTTCAATTCAGGTAACCTTTTTTTACCAGTAATTCGGCATTGAGAATAGCTCCGCCAGCAGCGCCGCGGATGGTGTTGTGAGCCATTGCAACATAACTGATATCGAAAACATTTGAAGAACGCACACGGCCAATTGCAGTCTGCATTCCGTTTTCACTGTCGGCATGGAGCCGGGGCTGAGGGTAACGGGGATCGTCGTACACATGAAGCGGGTAGCCGGGAGCAGATGGCAGCCCCAGTTCCGCGATCGGGCTTTTCCAGTCCTTTAATACGTTGATAACTTCATCAATGTCGGCCGGTGGGGTTTCAAGCGCTGCTGTAATCGATAAAAAGTGCCCGTTCAGTACCGGCACACGGGTTGCCGTGGCCTGTATCGGAAAACGTGCATATTCTACACTGTCTTTTTTCAAAGTACCCAGCAGTTTAAGGGGTTCATCAGCAATTTTAGGTTCCTCTCCGCCGATAAAAGGAATCACATTTCCAAGAATATCCAGGCTGGGTACTCCGGGATATCCTGCCCCGGAAATGGCCTGAAGTGAAGTAAGTATCACTGATTTTACGCCAAAATTGTCGAACAACGGTCGGAGGCTCATCACCAGAGGAATCACCACACAATTCGGGTTGGTTACGATCCAGCCCGAGCCGTCATCGGTAAATGTTTGCGTTTTGATGAGCTCGATATGATCCGGATTTACTTCTGGCACGAGAAGAGGGACGTTAGGTTGTGTCCTGTAATTTTTTGCGTTGCTGATAACCGGAATCCCGGCACGCGCGAATTCGCCTTCGATCTCGGTTGCTACCGATGAATCGAGTCCGGAAAAAACAAAGTCAATACCTTCGAATTCGGAAGCAGAGCAGTTTTTTACAAGGATATTCTCTATCGCAGAAGGTATTGGCGTACTCTCTATCCAGTTTGCAGCGTCCTTGTAAGATTTACCTGCTGATCGGCCTGAGGCACCTAGTGCCTTGATTGTAAACCAGGGGTGATTCTGAAGCAGTCGAATAAATTTCTGGCCAACCGCACCGGTTGCGCCCAAAACTCCAACATTATAATTTTTCATGGGGGGTATTATGCTTTCGTGAGATTAAAAATGTATTGTAAACATCAAAAATAAGGAAACATTCCGAGAATCGGTTCATCATAGAGAAGAAAATTGCTATATTTTGAACTTGCCGCATTTCAAATAACAATTTGGAACAAACCACTAATTAATATACCCACAATGTCTGTAACCCATTTAGACAGCCTCGATAAAATCGTATCATTATCCAAATCAAGGGGATTTATTTTCCAGTCATCTGAAATATATGGCGGATTAGCCGCTGTTTATGATTACGGGCCGCTCGGCGTGGAACTGAAGCGTAACATTCAGTCTGAGTGGTGGAAAGCAATGACCCAGGTACAAGACAATATCGTTGGACTTGATGCAGCCATCTTTATGCATCCAAAAGTCTGGGAGGCCAGCGGCCACGTGGAAGGCTTCAACGACCCCATGATTGATGACAAACAGTCAAAAAAGCGGTATCGGGCCGATATGCTCATCGAGCAGCACATCCTTAGAATTCGTGATAAAGGTGACACCGGAAAAGCAGATCAACTTCAGCAGCTTCTAAATACCACCGGCACCAGAAAAGGGCTCTGCGAGGATTTGTATGATATCATCATGGCGGAAGAAATTAAGTCACCCGATTCCGGAGCTTTTGACTGGACCGAAGTGCGCCAGTTCAACCTGATGTTCAAAACACATTACGGAGCGGTATCAAAAGATGATGACGACATAATTTACCTCCGCCCGGAAACTGCACAGGGTATTTTTGTGAACTATAAAAATGTACTCGATACTGCACGTGTCCAGATTCCGTTCGGGATTGCCCAAATCGGTAAAGCTTTCCGGAATGAAGTAGTAGCGCGTCAGTTTGTATTCAGAATGCGCGAATTTGAGCAGATGGAAATGCAGTATTTCGTGGAACCCGGAACCGATGATGAAGAGTATGACAAATGGCTGGCAACGCGGATAGAATGGCATAAGGCCTTGGGAATACGAGGTGAAAATCTGCGGGTTTCACCGCATCCGGAAGATAAACTGGCACATTATGCCCGCGCTGCGGCAGACATCCAGTATAAGTACCCCATCGGCTGGCAAGAAGTGGAAGGCATTCATAACCGTACTGATTTCGACCTTTCCCGCCATTCCGAATTTTCCGGAAAGAAAATGGAATATTTCGATCAAAAAGATCAAAAGCGCTATACACCGTATGTAATTGAAACATCAGTGGGCCTTGACAGAACCACCTTGATGGTTCTCTGTGACGCGTATCGTGAAGAAGAAGTAGAAGGTGAAAACCGGACTGTGCTGAAAATGCATCCGAAACTGGCGCCAACCAAAGCGGGCATTTTCCCTCTTATCAAAAAACCGGAACTCCGGGAGCTTGCCAAAAAAATTGAACTGGATCTGCGGGATGATTATACCGTGATGTACGATGAAGCCGGTTCAATTGGTAAACGGTACCGCAGGCAGGATGAAGCAGGAACTCCATTCTGTATCACCGTGGATTTTGACGGCCTTGAGGATAACAGCGTAACCATCAGATATCGTGATAACATGAAGCAGGACCGTGTTTCTGCAGATCAGTTGGCCAGTGTGATTCGTGACGGTATCAAAAGCTGGAAGTCCTGACGATTGTTCAATTTTATGTAAAGCATAAAAAGAGATACGGGATCATTTGCCGGAGGTATCCTGAGTCCCGTATTTTTATACAAACAAACCAGCCCAGCGTTTTTTAGTTGGTTTCGATTGAAGAGACCTGTTTGACCCAATCCAAAATGGTTTGAACAAATCCATCGGCAAATGAACGATCGAGCATACCATACTCACCCGGCGATCCGGTATTTGAATGCTGAAAAAGATGATTGGTATGTGGTATAACTGCGATACTGAGATTCGCTCCAGTATTATCTGCCAGATTTTCTGCGGCTTCAAGATTTGGCTTCAGGGCAACCTGCATATCTTTTTCAGCGAAAATGACAAGCATTGGAATATTAAAATCACCTATGCTATCTGCAGGTTCATACTCAATAAGGGATTTAAACCAGCGGCTTTTGGCAGAAGAAAGCTGTCTGTGAATCTGGCTTTCAATAAATGAGCTCATATCCCCCAGTGCATTACGCTGCTGCACGGGGAGCTGATTCAACTGTTGAATCAGGCGTTCCTTTAAATCAAATTCAATTTCATCCCATGAAGCTTCATTTCTGGCCACCTCATAAATTCGCTCCTGGAATTCAAGGTTTTGGGTGACCACTGTTTCCGGTACGCTCATCTCCTCAGAAAGTAGCCTGATCTGGATGTTAATAATTTCATCACCCCGAAGAAAAGGAGAAGCCATAAATATAATACCGTCAGCGCCGGTATCTTCGGCAATAATGGACGCCACAAGCCCCCCCTGGCTATGGCCAAGCAGGTAAATTCCTGTGATTTGATCTCCATGGTTTGACCGAAGATATCCGGTAATGTCTGCAACATCTTCTGCCAGTTCTGCTAGAGTTGCGTCAGGCTCACCCAAGGATTGACCTATACCACGATCATCATACCGAAAAGTTGAAAAGCCATGTTCATATAGCTGGGATGACAAAACCCCAAACACCCTGAATCCAGCTACATTTTCGTCCCGATCCTGCGATCCGGAACCTGATATCAGTATCACGAGAGGGGAAGGTTTATCATTCAGAATAAGGCTTCCGCTAATCCTGCCGGCACGTGTGGGGATAATCAATTCTGATTCAGGCAAATCAATCAGGCGGCCGTATACGACTGTTCGTTTTGTTAAACGAAATGGAAATCTCTGGCCTAATTGCTCAAACTCACCCACGATTGTATTCTCTAAACCCGACCATTCACCATAGAATACTGCAGGGCCGGTTCCTGTTTCGAACTGAAATACAAGTGTATTACCTGAGGCTTCCGTAACCTCAAGCGGCAAATTGTATGCTTGCTGACGGGGTATATCGATAGCGCCATCCAGTTCACCATCACTGTTTTCAAAGGTAACATAGATTCCAAGTTCATCATCAGGCAGATCAATGGTACCACTCCACAGGCCTGCTGCCTCCGGAGAATGCTGCGCGTTAAGATTTACGGAAAACAGTAATAAGAATAATACGAGGAATACTGGCATACTTAGAATTCGAAAGGTAAAATGAGCAATCTGCTAAACGTATATTGCTGACATGATATGGTTTCCACAGACCTTTACCAACCCGGTATCGAAAATGATAGAGGTAAACAGATTATGACTGACTGTAAAAGCCCGGTTTTAATCCGGGCTTTCACTGGTAGTAGTTTTCGAAACTATTTAGTGATCAGGATTCCCTACACCAATAACTCCGCATCCGATTCGCGGGCCTGCATCACCAACCGGCTGGGAAACAAGGTCGTCCCTGTCTCTGTGAACAATTACACCGTAACCAATAATTGAATGCTCACCGCTTAAAACGAGTTTTAAATCAGTGTATTCAAGATTTGCCACACCATCGTCACCTGCCGGCAAATTACCAAGATCCCCCATATGGCGATCTGTATCAACAGGGCCTCCGTGAGGCATATCAGTTGGATTATAATGGCCGCCTGCAGAAAGAGCGCCTGCGTCCCTGCAATCACCATACTGATGGACGTGAAAACCATGCAATTGGCCGGGTTGCAAACCGGATATTGAAGCTTGAACACGAACCCCATCCCCAACCTTTGTGAAAGTTACAACTCCCCTTGCTTCATTACCTTCTGTTGGGTGGATTACTGCAACTGCAAAATCCGTTTCGGTACCGTGATAGATGATGGTTTCAGTCACTTCTTCCTGAACACAGGCTCCAAGGAGTATCATTATTAGTAAACTGGATACGATAAGTCTCATGTTTATGTTTTTGGTTTTTGGTTAATTGTTTTATTGTAAGTACAAAGACATCGGGCAATGTAAACTGTATTTTTAAATATTATTCACGTTTCAATACAGCTGCGGCTCAGCCGATTACTGCTTTAAATTTACGGAAAACTTCCACATCAAATGTAAGAACACCATCCTCACCCGTTCCGTTTGCTGAAAACTGAACAGATTGGTTTCGGTAACTGCTCACCGTTGGACGGATTTTTTTACAACTTGCATGCATCTCTTTTAGATATCCTGTATTTCTTAATGTTTCAATATGTCCGGGTTTAAGGCCTCCTCCCGGCATAATTATGATCCGATCTTTGGCGATATTCATTAACCGGGTAATTTCATTCAGGCCTTCATCCACACTGTTTTTTCCTCCGGATGTAAGTACTCGTTTAAAACCGCAGCTGATAATTGTTTCAAGGGATTCATCCCGGTTATTACAAACATCGAATGCCCTGTGAAACGTACATGGTTTGTTTTCTGCGTCAATAACAAGGTCTTTGCATGCATCTGCATTCACAGAACTATCCGCGTTTAAAATACCAAAAACGAATCCATCTGCACCCAGTGAACAAAATTGCCGGATTTCTTCACCCATTATTTCGATCTCCTCAGCGCTGTAAGCAAAATCCCCAGCCCTGGGCCGAATCATCACAAACACCGGTATGCCTGCTCTCTGTTTTAGATACCGAAAAATACCCGGGCCCGGTGTTTCACCACCCTCTGCAAATGAACTGCAAAGTTCCAGCCTGTCAACTCCGGCACTCGCAGCCAAAAGGGCAGCTTCTGCGGTAAATACGGGTGTTTCAAAAAAGAATTGTTTCATGTTTATTATTTAGCAGAGAGTACTAAGCCGTGATATTTCTATACTAAAGACTATACCCTACTCTTTAAAACTACTCTTGGCATCTTCCAGTTCGTTTCCGCCTTCATGTTTAACGGCATAATTAAAACCAGGATGAACAGCATAGCCTCCGTACTCGCCGTCTTTGTTGATGGCAATAAACCCGGCCTGCATATTTTCAATATTGTCGCGGTTTTTATCGATCAGGCGTGCAATAGCCTCTTCACAGGCTTCTTGTGGCGACCGCCCGTTGCGCATGAGTTCCACCACGAGAAAACTGCCGCATATTTTTATAATGGTTTCTCCCATTCCGGTAGCAGTAGCGGCACCTGCTTCGTTATCCACATAAAGGCCTGCACCAATAATCGGGCTGTCGCCCACCCGTCCGTGCATTTTAAATGCAAGCCCGCTTGTAGTACATGAACCGGCCAGGTTTCCATAGGCATCCAGGCCAACCATTCCGATGGTATCATGGTTTTCGATATTAATAACAGGCCTGTATTCGGCTTCTTTCAGCCATTCTTTATAATCTTTTTCTGATTCAGGATGCAGTACTTCTTCCTCAAGCGGAAATCCTTCGGCTATGGCAAACTGCCTGGCTCCCTCCCCAGCCAGCATCACGTGCGGAGTTTTTTCCATCACTCTCCTGGCAAGAGTAATGGGATGTTTTACCTGCCTCACAAAACAGACTGATCCGCAATCACCGTTTCCTTTCATGATGGAGGCATCCAGTGTTACAATACCTTCCCTGTCGGGAAAACCGTACAGGCCCACTGTTCTGCTGGCCGGATCGGCCTCGGTAACTTTCACCCCTTCTTCCACGGCATCCAGAATCGAGCCGGTCTGATGAAGCACTTCCCATGCTTTCTCGTTTGCTTCAAGGCCATGATTCCAGGTTGAAACGATTAGCGGTTTGTACGTTTTTTCTGATTGTTTTTGCCTGCTCAATAAGTTAGCCCCTTTTTTAACTACGCCCGGCAGTAAAAGTGAGGATGAAAGTATGGAGCTTTTTAAAAAAGTGCGTCTTGAAGTCATAAATCGGGAAGTATTAATTTTTTCGGAAAGAAGTGATAAAATAGTTCAAATTTATTACTAAATCATTTTTTACACATGGTGATACCGGTTCCAAACCTAAAGCTCTGCCGGCCAGAATAACTCATTATGCAAAAGTTCTCTTATTCTTTTCAACTTTTTACATCAGCAATTTCCCTCTTTTGCCAAACCATATTAAGTTACCATATCATCAACAGATCATCTCACTATTAGATAATTTTTATGTCTCATCTCATTAAGAAGTATACTTTGGTATTGCTATCCCTGATCATTATTACCGGATGCAGCACTTCCAAAGAAACAGCTATCGAAACTGAATCCATTGCTCAAACGCCTGAACGTTCCCGATCCGTACAACAGGCTAATAATAACACCATAAAAGATTTTTCTGAAGTTATCAAGGATACTGCAGAAAAAGATGAAGGCCTTTTTAATGTCTATAAAGACGGTACAACATTCTTTTATGAAATTCCCGATTCGATTCTTGGCCGTGAAATGCTTTTGGTTTCACGCATATCGCGCACTGCCGACGGCATTCTGTATGGCGGAATGCGCAGCAACAACCAGGTTCTCCGTTGGGAAAAACGGGATAAAAACATTTTGCTGAGAAGGGTATCGTTTTCGAATACAGCAAGTGATACGCTGCCGATATACGAAGCCGTACGGAACTCAAATTTTGAACCTATTATTGCTTCCTTTGATATAAAGGCATTCAATGAAGATACTACAGGTTCAGTGATTGATATCACAAATCTATTTACTACTGATATACCCGCTTTAGGGCTTCCACAGCGCTTTCGCCAGCAGTACCAGGTGCGCAGAGTGGATGGAAGCCGGACCTTTATTGAACATATTCGAAGTTTTCCCGAAAATATTGAAGCCCGGCACCTGCTTACTTATGAAGCAGCCAGCCCCCCCTCCAACTCTGATGCAAATACCATTTCGGTGGAATTCAACCACAGTATGATCCTGATGCCCAAAAAACCGATGCATCCTCGGCGCCCGGACGCCAGGGTAGGCTTCTTTACAGCAAATCAGGTTGATTACGGTACCGAAGAGCACCGTGCAAAACCGGTGCGTCACGTAACCCGCTGGGAGCTGATCCCAAAGGATAAAGAAGCTTACCTCAGGGGGGAACTTGTTGAACCGGTAAACCCGATCATTTTTCACATTGATCCAGCCACACCTGAACAGTGGAGGAAATGGCTGATAAAGGGCGTAGATGACTGGCAGATAGCTTTCGAAGCCGCCGGCTTTAAAAATGCCATCTATGGTAAAATGGCACCTTCACCGGAAGAAGATCCCGATTTCAGCCTGGAGGATATTCGCTATCCAAGTATCCGGTATTTTGCATCCCCGATCCAGAATGCCTTTGGCCCGCATGTTCATGACCCTCGCTCCGGTCAAATCATGACCTCTGCAATTGGCTGGTATCATAATATCATGCGTTTACTCAGAAACTGGTATTTTATTCAGACAGCCGCATCCAATCCTGAAGCCCGCTTCACACAATTTGATGATGATGTAATGGGTGAGCTGATCCGCTTTGTATCTGCTCACGAGGTAGGACATACCCTTGGCCTGCCCCATAACTTCGGCTCCAGTTATGCGGTTCCAGTCGATTCTCTCCGCTCCCCCACTTATACGGCCAATCACGGCACCGCCCCTTCCATTATGGACTATGCCCGTTTCAACTATATAGCGCAACCGGGTGATGGCGTGACCCGCTTTTTCCCGGCAGTTGGTGAGTACGACATCTGGTCTGTTAAATGGGGTTATACATGGTTTGGCGATATGCCGATCGAAGAGCAGGAGAAAATACTGCATCAGTGGACAACAGACCGGTCTGATGACCCCCGATATTTTTATGGCCGCCAAACGGCAAATCCGATCGACCCGCGCTCAAACCGGGAAGACCTGGGCAACGATGCAATGAAAGCGAGCTATTACGGACTGAAAAATCTTGAAGTAATCACAGAAAACCTCATCGACTGGATCGGGAAAGAAGGTGAAGATTTCTCGGAACTGCAGGAACTGTATGAACAGATTCTGGTTCAGTGGGGCCGGTATATGGGCCATGTCTTTGCTTATATCGGAGGAGTTTATGAAACCGATAAAACATTTGACCAGGAGGGCGCAGTTTATGAACCGGTGGAAGCTACGCGTCAGCGTGAAGCACTTGATTTTCTTGATAAATATGCGTTTTCTGATCCCACATGGGCAATGAATGCCGACATTCTTGACAGGATCAATCAGGCTGAATTTATTGACGGTTACAGGCAAAGACAGGTCACTGTGCTTCAGAATGTATTGGATCCTTCACGGCTTGCAAGGCTCATTGAATATAACTACCGGGGAGCAGATACGTATTCACCATACGAATTTCTGGATGACCTTCGTCATTCCATATGGAGCGAATTGCGAAGAAACGAACCCATCTCCGTTTATCGCAGAAATTTGCAACGGGCTTACGTTGAGAGGTTGAATTTTCTGATGACTGAAGAACTTCCCAACATTTCGGCTCAATTCAGGCAATTTATGGGCATGACATCTGTAAATGTAAACCAATCCGATATCAGGCCTATGGTACGTGAACAACTTGAATTACTCAAAACCGAGGTGAGGCGATCATCAAGAAACGCGGTTGAACGCTCAACACGTGTTCACCTTGCGGACATTGAGCGCCGGATTGATAATATTTTAGACCCTTCCTGATATTTTGTTAAACCTCAATACGGAATCTCCCGGTATCACAACCGGAGATTCCGTCTATAAGGTTTTTTGCGTATAAAAATTATATACACAAAACATTTGGCATGTTCTTAATATGAAGCCTGTGCCGGCTGCGGGAGAATAACAGTATCAATAACATGTACAACACCATTTGATGCTTCCACATCAGCCTGAACAACAGAAGCTCCGTTAACGGTTACACCATAATTATTTATGTTAATAGTAACCGACGTGCCCTGTACCGTTTCTGCAGTCATGCCATCGCTTAAATCACCAGACATTACCTTTCCAGGTACTACATGATAAGTAAGAATTTCGATCAGCATTTCTCGGTTTTCTTCCAACAAAAGGGATTCAAGAGTTCCTTCCGGGAGAGCCGCAAATGCTTCGTTTGTTGGCGCAAAAACTGTAAATGGGCCTTCTGACTGAAGGGTTTCTACAAGCCCCGCCGCCTGAACCGCGGCTACAAGAGTAGAAAGAACATCTGTTTCTACTGCAAGACTTACGATATCATGGTTGTGACCATTCTTCTCATTCTGATCGGTATTCATATTAACCGGTACTGCCGCAATCACTGTAATGGCGATCAAAGCCAGCCCTAAAGACTTTACTATTTTCATGGTTGTATTATTTTTGGGATTAAGAATTCTGACAATCTATAAATAACTTACTGTCAAGTGTTCAAATAACATACGCCACACTATCCCGGTTCCTTCGTCAACGATCTTTGCATATCCCTTAAACATTAACTTAACATAATGTCAGAGAGCACATTAAGCGATAGTAAAGGGAATCATCGTTTATTTACCATTGAAAATTTGCCTTATTTAATCGCTATTTTTGAGAATAGAATCGATTTCAGAACGAATAAAGCGAAAAAATTTCATCAGAGAGTAGGTATTTGGAATAAGCTCCGTGTATTACAAACAGATCAGATTCATGAATCAGCTAACAGATGAACAAATAGAGGCCATTGCCGGGAAAATCAAACGGTCAGACAAAAAGGCGTTTGATAATTTTTTCAGGCTGATGTATCCGCAACTTACAGGTTTTGCGATGGGCTATTTACGCGACAAAAACCTTGCATATGACATTGTTCAGGATTCTTTTGTGATTCTTTGGCAAAAGCGAACCGGAATTGAGCCTGAGAAGTCATTACGCTCCTATATGTATCGAACGGTGCGGAACCGTTGCCTGAATGAGTTGCGAAACCACTCTAAGGTTACAGTAAGTTCAGAATTGGCTGAAAATGTAATGATGACCGTTGAAATGAAAAATGAAGATGGGAACGTGGATAAGGATTCACTCATCAACCGTTTTCGTGAATGGATAACCGCATTGCCTGAACGGCAAAGAGAGGCCTTTGAATTGAGCCGGTATGAGGGCCTCAATCACGAGGAAATTGCTGATGTGATGAATATTTCCGCCAAAACCGTGAACAACCATATCGTTGCAGCGATAAATCAGCTCAGAGAAAATTACAAGCAGTTTAAACACGAAACCAGTACATCTGATGAATAAACATCCATACGGATACGCACCCGATCATATCATTAGCGAATTTGATGAAGATCTTCGGAACGAGATAAATGAAATCTGGCAGCTGGCAGGTTCGTATGAACGAATTGTTCCGGAAATTTCGTCTAACGAAGTGGAAAGTGCACTGACCGACATTCATGCACGCCTCGAAATAAGCGGTGAACTTGTCTCCGCAGGAGACAAAATTGCGGGATGGATTCAGCACTATTCACGGGTTCTGGTAGCTGCCATTGCATTAATTGCACTTACCACTTTTTTCTTTTTCGTGCCCAAAACAGCTGTTGTACCTTACGGTGAAATGGGTGCGCTTGAATTGCCCGATGGCACTGTTGTTGAATTAAACAGTGGCAGCACGTTGATTTACAGCCGGTTATACCGGTTCACTAACCGCACAACAAAACTCAACGGCGAAGCCTTTTTTACAGTGGCCGATCATGGCCATCCCTTCATCGTTCAGGCAAACGGAGTATCGGTTGAAGTAACCGGAACACGGTTTAATGTTCGTTCATGGACTGATGACCCATCCGGGGAGACAGTCGTATCCGTAGCAGAAGGTGAAGTTCTCTTTTATCCCGTTCTAAAACGGGAGCAACATGTAGTTCTCACTGCGGGTGAGTCAAGCCGGTGGAGCCCGCAGTTAGATCAGCCATCTGAGCCTGAAACTTTGGTGATTGAAGACGCTGCTGCATGGCGCGAACATCGTTTCGTATTTCGCAATCAGGCTCTTGGCTCCATTCTTCACGACCTGGAGCGCCGGTTCGATACAACAATTGAGCTGGAAGCAACCGGTATAGAAAACAGTCCCCTTACTGCATACTATTCGCAACAGGTACATCTTGAGTCCGTTCTGGATGATATCTGTACAGTGAAAGGGCTGCGTTATACAAGAACCACCACTGGCTATAGAATTTACAGGTAGTTTGATTCATTTTATTGAAAGTATTTGAAAGACAGTTTCTGTGAATGTTGAAGCTGTCAGCCTGAACCAATCGACTCTTGCAGGTCTTTCTGACTTTGCCAGGCCGATTTGACCCTTAAAAAACGAATGACCCGATTGATCCGGTTTTTGATACAAATATCACTGATGATTTTTGTCCTATGCCTCACCCCGTTGCCGGTGGAGGCACAGAAAAATTCTGCCGGAAAAACCTACTCCTTTGAATTTCGTGGCGAAAGCCTCACTGAAGCGCTTGACCGAATAACACGAACAGCTGAAATTGATCTGGTCTATGACCCGCAACTGGTTCACGGATTCCATGTTTACAAGCGGATCCTTGATAAAGAGGTGTCCTCAATTTTGGGAGAACTGCTGCATGAGTTTCAGCTCGACTTCCTGACCCTGTCTTCCGGAACCATCGTAATCGTGAGATCGGTTTCGGAGGGACCGTTTTTCGGTACGTTTTCAGGTAAAATTACTGATCGTGTTACCGGTGAACCACTTCCCGGCGCCACTGTTCTGCTGGCCGATGCCTCCGGCGGTACCAGCACAAACCGCTCCGGCAACTTCTCCCTTAACCGGCTTATGAACGGAACCCACACCATTATATTTAGCTATATCGGGTACGAGCCGGTCATCAGAACATTCGAAATTGGCCCCAATGAGCAGAAACGCGAAGAGATCCGCCTGAATCCCAAACCTGTGGATATCGCCCCCGTTGTAGTGGAGGCTCACCGTGCCGGCATGCCTTCTCATTACACCCGGCCCCTGACTGGCAACAATCCCCTGTTGCAGTCTGCGTCGGCAATGCGTGATCCTATTCGCAGCCTCAGTTATGTTCCCGGGATTCAGTACGGCCTGCCGATGACCGACCTCCATCTGCAGGGAGGCCAGCGTACCGAACACCGCATTTTGCTGGATGGTATTCCCATCTATAATCCGTACAGTTTCGGACAATTGTTCAGTTCTTTCAGCCCCTATGCCATCGGCACCATCGAACTGCACCGTGCCGGTTATGGTGCGAACAGGGGCAGCCAGATTTCGGGCCTCATTGACCTGCGCCATGACATCCGCCAAAATGGCCAAAACAGTGCCACGCTCCAGGCCGATCCGCTCAGCCTGAATCTGCGGGGAGATCTGCGCATTCCGGCCGGCAGTAACGGGATCAACATCATGACTGCCCTGCGCACCCATTTTTGGAATATTTACCGTGATCCATCGCTGGAGCGAACACTCCAAAAATGGGATGTGCTCGACCCGCTCATCACCAATGCGCTGGGCGAACTGGATACCG
>SKKO01000338.1 GCA_007123715.1 Balneolaceae bacterium
CCATTCATCCACAATTTTTTCCGCTGCAAATCGATCAGTAAGGCTGGATAATCGATTATTTAAAATGCCGCTTCCGGGTTCAATCGTGGCAGTATCAACTTTGTTTTCTTTTTCCAACAGATCTGATACCGTGCTTTTTAAATCATCCAGTGAAAAGATCTGCATGCTTACATTATTGGGTATTGCCCTCTCAAGAGCATCGGGAATAGGCCTGTAAGCTATTCTCGGAATTCCACTAGCTGCTGCTTCAAGCGCACTTGTACAGCCATTATGAATGATAACACTCGCATTCCGAATCCAGCCACTGATGGAATTTTCACGGTTTATAATGATATTGTTTTTTGGTACTAATAAATTATTCCAAGCATCTAAAGAATCAACCGGGTGCGGACGTACAATAATGTCTTTATTTGGAAATGTTTCAGCTAATTGACGTATCATTTCAATAAAACGGTACAATAACCTGTATTGGTAAGCTGTGTTCTCGTACATGTATTTTTCCATCTCAGTGTCCCGTTCTAAATATCCGGCCTCCCTTAACCTGGCAATCCTATTCCAAAACGGATTCTGATCAATTGGGTATCCAAAATTGGAGACTACCAAAATGTATGATTTCAGGTCTGAATCATTTTTTTTAAAATAATCATTAAATTCTCGTCTCCAAAAGTCAACCCTTGGCGAACCGGTCGCTACAATCTTGTCGGCATGCTCCGGATAAATTGATTTGAGAGAATTGTAATCATGTCCACACCACGCAAAAACTCTGTCTGCCATCGATACTGTTTCTTCCGAAAATCGCCTTTTTGCAAAATCATCATAAGATTCATCCAACAAACCCGACTCCTCATCCTGCGCGGTTATCAGGTGGCCATATTCTTTTAATTGAATGTAATTTTTTATTTTATATGCACCCGGAGTAAGTGATTTATCATGTATGATACCCGGCGGCAATTGTCCTTTTTTTGCCAAATTGATGGTGTCTTTTTTTTCACCGAGAATTACGGCATGCCCTCTTTCAGCCGCAGTAAGAGCCAGTAATATCTTGCCCTCCAACTCCCGCACTTTCACTTCTATCGGCAAATATACATTCATGATGCTTAAGCTTTTGTTACCAAAAAAGATCCCATTGCCAGCACATCCATTCCTGAACCAAAAAAGCAGCGGATGGCATCTTCAGGCTTCATAACTATGGGCTCGCCCTGAACATTAAAAGAGGTATTTACCACGATCGGATGACCCGTAATTTTTTCAAATTCGTTCAGCATTTCCCAATATAAAGGGTTGATATCCTTCTCCACAGTCTGTGGCCTTACCGTGCCATCAACATGAATACAGGATGGCAAAACATCCAGATAATCTTTTTTGATGCTGCATGCAATAATCATATATCGCGACGAATCCAGGTTTGTATCAAAATAACCTTTGAAAGATTCTGATCTTAGTGATGGACAAAATGGCCGCCAGGCTTCCCGGTTTTTAACATGTTTATTTACATGGTCTCTTGCATCCGGATTTAGCGGGTTCGCTAAAATGGATCTCCCGCCCAACGCCCTTGCGCCAATTTCCATCTTCCCCTGAAACCAGCCTACAATGGCATTATCTGCGATCAATGAAGCTACATCGGAAGCAATATTTTCAGACTTTACGTAATCCAGTTTACAATTCTTTAGAACTGTCTCGATTTCCTCATCGCTGTATACCGGGCCATAATAGAGATGGGTTAATGGCTGAAAGGCCGGTATTTCCCCTGAAAAATCTTTTTTAGCGAGCATAGCAGCGCCGAGACATACACCATTATCACTTGCTGCCGGCTGAAAAAAGTAGTTCTGAAATGTTCCCGACTCACCTAAAACACCATTAGCTTTGCAATTCATGTGAACACCACCTGCAAAGGTAGCGTTTTCCGACAAATGGAGGCTGGCAGCATAATCGAGCTGGGATAAAAGAAATTTTTCAAGCTGTTTCTGTGCCGCATAGGCAATGTCCGGGTATGGCGCATCCATTGCAGACTGACCCGGTTTTCTTGGCATGCCCAGTTTCTCCACTAACAGATCAGTGAATTTTTTACCATATGTCCTCTTTCCACTGTAACGGTATCTCGGATTTACGATATATCCAAACTCTCCTTCAATATCCTGGGCAATATCATCAAATATCGCTTCATATATGGGGTTATAATTTCCGTACGCAGCAAGCCCCATGGTTTTACCCTCATCCATGTAAGCCCTGAAACCTAAAAATTCTGTTATAGTTGCATAGAGTCCGCCAAGGGTGTTTGGCAATTCAACATTAGCAATTTCTTTAAATTCACCCTCTTTATCGGCAAAATAGAGTGTAGAAGATGCAACTTCACCCACCCCATCATTGATAACAACCACCGAATCAACAAAGCCAGAGCAATAATGCGCGGTTGCTGCATGGCAGAGGTGGTGGGCATAAAAGCGAAACTCCAGATTCGCAATTTCAACGCCATTTTTTCTCAGAATAAGCCCGAGATCGTTTTTAATCGTTTGTGGATCATAGAGTGAGTTGAGCGATTGCTGTACTCTGAGACTTATCTGATCAGTTTCGCCCGGAAATTCTGAGATTGTTTTTTTCAGGTTTTCGGTTGCAGGCCCGGCATAGTTTTCACAATCCCAGCCATAACCCACAGCTTTAATTTCAAGATTTCTTTTTTTTGCTTCAGACAGGCAATATGCAATAGCTTGTGATGGATATGAATTTGGTGCAGTTTTAATCCTGTTAAAACGTTCTTCTTCAACCCAGGCGATAATTTCATTATCACTGCACAATGCTGCCGACGAGTTCGGCCCGGGGCCAAAAATACCAAGATATGCTGGTTTACTCATTTTATGTATGTCCGTTTTATTGAGATATTTAATTATTTATGTGGATTACCTGATAACATTTCGAATAACACAAAAAGCTTCGGCGAATTCACAGCCAACAGAAATCCCTCTATATTTTGCAAGTATTCTGAGTGATTCTGGAGAGCGTGGATGGGGATAGTTTCTTCTTTCAAACTGATATTCTTCCATTCCTGCAATTTTGGCTTCAATATTATCCTCAGAAACCTCTACAAATAAATTTGGTATAAAGTGTTTTGGGTCAGTCGATGCTCTCCATTCTGTCCCTGAGGGTGTTTCAAAGGATATAATGCAGTTCACTGTTTCTTGCTCCATTGGCCTGCAGGCAGTAATCACCGCTTCAAATGTTCGTTGGTGATCAATATTTAAATCTCCACCATGATGTGTAAAGATGATCTCTGGCCGAAATGCAACCTTTTCTTTTTCAACAATTTTGATCAAATCCAAAAGTTCTGCCGAATCAAAACGATTGTCTGGAAAATTATAAATTGATACTGAATGGTAACCAATCCTTTTTTGAGCCCGGTATATGTTGTCCCGATGGAGTTTAAGCTCGTTTTCCCACTCTTCCGTACTTCTGTTATCTGACCTTGATGTTAAGCCCTCACCTAATATTACAACATGAACCACGGCATTCAAATCGTGAATCAGTTTATGCATTGTTGCCCCGAGCCCCAGCAACTCATCGTCAGGGTGTGCAGCCACAACCATGATTTTTTTTTCTTTAAAACTGGCGTTATTTAGCAATCTTTCTTATGCGATTTTAAATTATCATGGTAAAATACAACCTTCACAGACAGTGTTCAAGGTGAAGGCACCTTTAAAAATACTTCCACTTAACTGGTGTACCTCTTTTTAAATCAACAGTTGCCTTTCTCCCCAAAACATCTTCATAATACCTTGGTTTTAATCCGTCACCGGGCCTGA
>SKKO01000272.1 GCA_007123715.1 Balneolaceae bacterium
AACGGATGAACCGATTAACAGAGTAACAGAATAAGTGAAGGAAAAGGCACTTAGCCATAATGACACGAAGTTAAACTAGTTTTTTAATGTCATCTCTATTATGGTGTTGCCTGGCTTTTGGTAAAAAATTAGGCTACCGATGATGGTTTGTAAAATATGGCGTTTTCACGCAATTTTTTTACAGTTGGCTTAAACATCCTGCTATGAACCCCTCGACCCGGTTTCTCAGTTTTTCTAAAATCTTCGCTCGGGTTTTTTTTTAAGCTTACCTATCGGCAATTGTATCGTATTCACTTTGCCTCCCCTTTGATATTCGGTGTTTTTCTGCCATCACTTATTTGGTGTTACACGCATTTTGGGCAAAATTAGGGGCTACTGTTGACACGATACCAGAAGGCCACCTGTTTTGCAGCAATAAAGGATGCTCATACCCCAAGGCTCCAGATGAGCCCCCTTTTTAATAGATTATCGCTATCGACCCGGTTTCAAAATAAATACGTGCATTTCTTTGTCATGAGAAATACAATTCCATCATAATTTTAGTATCTTTGGAAGCGTTTCCACAAAGAGAATTTCTAACAAACTTTTATCATGAATTTGAACCTGCTTGAACGAACATATGACCTGTCATTCGAACTAACTGAAGACCACCAGATGATCCGGGACAGCGTTCGTGATTTTGTAGAACGTTATGTTGCGCCCGATGTCATTGAAAGAGATGCCAAAAAAGAGTTTCCTTTTGACCTTATTAAAATGCTTGCTGACCAGGGGTTAATGGGAATATATCACCATGAACAATATGGCGGAGCCGGATTCGACACCATTAGTTTTTGTCTTGCAATCGAAGAGATTGCCCGCTGGGATGCTTCCCTTGCACTAACCGTAGCCTCCCACACATCACTTGGGACCGGCCACATAGCACTTGCCGGAAACCCCGATCAGAAAATGAAATTTATGCCGGAGTTAACTTCTGGAAAAAAACTGGCGGCCTGGTGCCTTACCGAACCCGGGTCGGGCAGTGATGCCTCTGGTTTAAAAACGACGGCTGTAAAAGATGGTGATCACTGGGTTATAAACGGCACTAAAACATTTATCACCCAGGGATCGGTAGGCCATGTGTATGTGGTTCTTGCAAAAACGGATCCAACGCTTGGCACAAAAGGAATCAGTTCTTTCATTGTAGAGCGAAACCGGGAAGGTGTGAAACCGGGTGTGCCAATGCAAAAACTTGGAATGAATACATCTGATACCGCAGAAGTAGTGTTCGAAAATGTCAAGGTGCCTTATGGCAACTTATTGGGAGAGATAGGACAAGGCTTTATTGATACAATGAAGGTACTTGATGGCGGACGTATTGGTATCGGAGCCCTTTCTGTTGGTATCGCACGTGGCGCACTTGAAGAATCGATGAAATATGCCAAAGAGAGAAAACAGTTTGGCAAGCCGGTTGGAGACTTTCAGGCTATTGAACATAAAATGGTGAACATGGCCGTAGATATTGATGCCGCACGGCTTTTGGTGCATCGCGCAGCCTGGCTTAAAGACCAGGGCAAACCCTACAAAAAAGAAGCCTCAATGGCCAAACTGTTTGCATCAGAAGCAGCAGAACGCGCCGCTCTGGATGCCGTCCAGATACATGGGGGCTACGGTTATACCAAAGAATACCATGTAGAGCGGTTCTTTCGCGACATGAAACTGATGACCATCGGTGAAGGTACGTCCGAGATTCAGAGGCTCATTTTGGCAAGGGAAATCAAAAAAGAACTGGGGTATAACGATTAAGGCCTGGGTAGCATAGGAAAAATCATCCTGATTTCATCTTCTGTTGGATACCTGCCATATTCGGCAATTTCATAAGATTCGGTATATCGAAATTGCGAGGCCCTTTCACTGCCGTACCATTTTGTAAGCCCTGCAATTTGCGCTTGTGAAACCCCGCGGCCAAACCAGGCCTGCCGCATCCACTCAATCCTTTCGTCAGAATCATCAGGAATCTCATCAAGCCTGTGTGACGTCCAGGGCAGCCACTCAAAAAACTGGGACTCGTGCGCAGCCATTGCGTAAAGTTTCGAATCCATGGCCTCATCAATGCCAATCACTACATCATGACTGAATGGATTGGGTTTGGTAAAACGATCTTCCAGATAGAAAAATACAGGGTTATTCCTGAGTGGTTCGGTATCGGGAGCAACATTTGGCACAATTACCATATATGAGGAATCAATAACCAGTTGCCCCGCATTCCTGTGGTCGGGATGGTAGTCATTGGGCCTGTGGCCAAATACAACATCGGCATTCCATTCCCGGATAGCGCGTATTACATCGAGCCGAACATGCAGTTCAGGCAATAATTCAGCATCATGATAATCGAACACTTCATACTCGGCAATTCCAAATCGCTTTCGGGCTTCTTCTGCCTCTGCCCTTCTGATTCGCGCAAGAGCTCCGCCACCCATTTCATGATGACCCGCATTCCCATTGGTCAGTGACAAAAATTTAACCTGGTGACCCATTTGAGCCATCATCGCAGCCGTACCACCCATTTTGATGTCACCATCATCGGGATGGGCAAAAATCACAATAACCCGCAGAGGGTCGTCGGCTGCAGAATTGATTTGCGAATAGGATCTGTTAAAGCCAAAAAACAGCAGTAGAACCGAAAATAGAATGGTTTTCATGGGAATGAGAATTTATTCGTGATTTTTCCAGGTGAGGTAAAACCGGTTACACCTTTCTTCCAAGATAAACGAGCGGTATTGAAACTACAACGTTAATTTGAAATAAGGTTAAAACCCTGCACATAACGTAACATCTGTTTTTTAACCTTTTCTTTTAGAAATTGATCAAGAATAATCCCTTTATTTCCGAGAAGTTGATCCGCCTCACTTTTTATCTCTGCGCATTCGGTGGTGGAAAAAACATAATGCCCGGAAATGATTGCTCGCTCATGGTCGGTAGCCTTAGTATCCTCCAGCATCCATTTTTTCCATTTTTTTGATTGATATGACAATTCGAGAAAACGTTCGGAAAGATGGTTCATAGAATAATGTTCGAGCAACTGAAGCAAAGCCCTGGTTTCTGTTACACCAAACTCAGGGGCAACATTGGCCGCCTGGATACCCAGTTCCGGGTGTAATCTGATCGCTTCAGAAGAGAGGTAATCAGCATTGTGTGCCTTAATCTGCATCCCTGAACGGCCACAAATATCCACCAGTTCCGGAATTCTGCTTCGAATTTCAGCATCACTCACATTTTCGCGGATCGAATGTTCGAGACTCCCAGTATTTCGGGTTTCCATAACCCTTGTACCTGTCTGCACAACTACAAACATAGGTAAAGCGTAATTATTTTTTTGACAAAAAAGGTTTATCTCATCGAGCAGATATTGCAATACTTCATTTGTATTGAGCCCTCCGTTCTGTTCTTCGGTGCCAACTTCAAAAATAATTTCCCTGTTTTTCTCCAATGCATATTCAGCGCAAAATTCATACAAATCAAATACGCGATTCAGAATCTCATCTGTGGAAGGAATACCGTGAATATCTATACTGGGATCAATGTGCAGAAATGAAAATCCCGCATCAATATCAGCACGATACGACTCTTTCGCCGATTCCATCGCCTCTTCAAGTGAAAAATTACGCTCACATTCTATCGTGTTTTGCCAGGGTCCGCCGTGATCCCTGGCCAGGTACACGCTGCCGGATTTGTCTTTTGTTTTGACATACTTTGAGAACTCTGATGTGGTCCAGCCATTGACATATCCGCCTCCATGCTTCGAACTATCTACCTGCCGGCGGCTTGCTATGAGCATCATTGGAAATTCATGTTCATTACTAAGCTCAATCGCAGCATCCGCACAATTTACACTAACCGGCCCCACTGCAAGCAGAGTGCATTTCCTCTTTCGGATAAAACTGTCCAGCTGTTTTCTTAAAACTGGCCCATTATGATTATTCATGATAATAATTGTTCATTATTTCCAGATGATTCGGAATATTTACTCATTTCCGTTCCAGATGTCATGGCTGGTCAGCCATGTTCCATCGGGCTGCCGCTTCAAGATATTTATGTATTTTGCTGTAGAGATAATCGTTTCGCCGCCCTCATGAGGTACAAGTATAACACGGGCAAAACCCTGCCCATATGCAAGGTTACCGGAAATCTGCACCTCTTCATAATGACTTTCAAGCCCTGCTTCGAACTCGTTAAAGATTTGCTGATAGTATGCTTCAACAGCGGCCCGGCCTGCTGTTGCCGGGACTCCGGGTGCCATTAAAACACCGTCTTCGGTAAAATATGCGGCTATGGCAGCCGCATCACCCTGCCTGAATGCCTCAGCTCTCGCGGCACTCATCTCCTCAATAGCCCCGATCTCATTGGAAGAATTCACCTTTTCCGCTTCAGTACAACCCGCAAATATTAAGCAGGCTGTAAAGATACAGGCATAATATATTCTGAAATTTGTGAATCCCGCATTCGGACAGGACTTCGTTCCGTATTCTACTGTTCGGACGTTGTGTATAAGCATCGATAATGAATAAGATTAATTTTTATGTCGTGTCGGCTTTAAAAATGTGTGGATGCGATAAGATTTATCTGATTAGTTTTTCAAAAGAATATGCATTTTTGAATGATTGTGATGATTCCAGCTCGACTCTTACGATGACATACCCGTCATTTTATCGTTGACATGACATTAGTTAGTTTACTATCAATTTCCCGCGCATGATGATATGATGGCCGGGAAATGTGCATACGTACGTGTACTCCCCCGGAACCTCAGGCGCAGTAAAATAGATCGTTTCGGCAGTACCGGGACTAAGAACCGATGTGAAGTACAACACATTTTCATTATCCGGAATATAATCCCTTTCCGGTCCCTGAAGGCCAAGCAGCATGGCTTCTTCTCCAACCTGGTCTGCCGTACCCGGGTTTACTATCACAACATTATGCTGCATATCGTCATCATTGTTAAACACGAGTTGAATCCTGCTTCCGGCATTTACTTCAAGGGTTTCGATATCGAAACGTAAACCCGGCTGTGTAGAAAGCCTGATGGTTCTGTCCGGGCCATCAGTCCATGATTCAGGCATCGCAGTTACGCGGCCTGCTATCCTTGCCGGGGAATCGGCTCTTTCACGGTGCACTATTTCATCAACGGCACCGGCTGCTTGATGCGCAGCGTGTGCATGATGGTCGAATGAAGCTGTCCATTCATTTTCGGGCAGCGCACTCCCTTCCGGGATGTAATTCAGTGTATAGTAACCGGTATCATGCAGCAAAGGTATTCCATCAGCAGAGCGAATTGCGCCGAGTTTGATTTCATGTATGTATTTCTCACGCATATTATCAACCACAAGACGCACACGATACCCGTCTTCAGAAACTTTCAAACCCTTTACAGGTGAAGTTTCCTGGCGTATTATCGGGCTTCCATAGTTATAGCGGTACATATATATGAAACTGGTAACCCCGTACAAAGCGGGATTAGAAGCAATATCTTTGTGTACAGGTTTTGTAAACTCAATTTCGAAGCCATCCGGTTTGGCCGTAACATTTCTCATTTCGAAGGGTACGTTGCCGTTCCATTCAAGCCGCTGAAGGCCATATCCCCTTTCACCAGTTGAAGACCAGCCACGGTCGGTCATACCTACATACATGGCTCCGTCTTCACCCCAAATCATTCTCAGTACACCCGATGCAAATCCACGCCGGAATGGAAAAACCACTCCCTGGTATTGATTGTTTACTTTTTCCAATACCAACCGGTTGATAAGCGCATGTCCCTGATCACCGACGAAATAATGTCCTTTGTAAGGTCCAAATGTGTTGTCCGTTGCCTCAAGAATATCAGATGTGGATATTCCCATAATGGTATGGGGAATCCACACTGCCGGGAGTTTTACACCGGGAACACGTTCAGCCGTTTCGTACATAGGATTTTCACTATCTATGATGTCGTCACGGCGCACGTTCACAGGCGATTCGGGAAGGTGGGCCCAGTCGAGACCGGCAGGATTACCATGGAAATCGCCCTCTTCCACATGGGCAAGAAATCCGGAACCCATCCAGTCTCCTTCATTTTCGGTATAAAGTATGTCTCCGCGGCTGTTTACGGCAATCCCTGCCGGTGAACGCATACCGGCTGCAAACGGCCTCATTTCGCCATCAGGGCTGATAATCATGGCCCATCCGCGCCAGGGAACACGGCTTTCCGCCTCCCACCACCGCGGGCTGCCAAATGCCACGTTGCCGGTAACCACCATTTCCCCGCCGGGTAAAAATGCGGGGCCAAAGGTATATTCGTGATAGTGGCCGGATATTGGCCATGCGTAAACACGTTCGTATAAATCTGCCACCCCGTCACCGCTTGTATCGGTTAATTTTGTGAGTTCTCCACGCTGTGCTGTGTAAAGAGAACCGTCGCGGTATTGCAGGCCAAGCGTTTCGTAAAGGCCTTCGGCAAATTTAGTGTAGTACGGTGCCTGACCATTTTCCAGTGATGGGTTTCCAATAGACCAGATTTCACCACGCCTGGTTGCAACTGCAAGCTTCCCGTTTGGTTTTAAGGCAAGCCCTCCAACTTCCAGGATTACACCGTCGGGAGCGGGAACATTACGGATTATATAGTAATCGCTTTCATTCACGGTAATGGTCGTGTCGGCCTGTACAGGCATCAGTCCAGCTGCTGTTACTGATAAAGGAAACAGGAAATACGAAAAAAGAAAAAGTGTGATTAAAAATAATTTATCATTTTTATTGGAACAGTGATCAGACACAACATTCATGGATTTAAAAGCTTTGTATAATTTATTAACCCGTTTTAATTGAAAATTTCGAGATAATCCTCGTAGTATAGAATATTTCATAGCTTACCAGATATAGGAGTATTCGATTGAGGTTTCACCGTTTACCTGAACCGGAATCAACAATTCTCTCGAATTGCCAACCGTTCTGATACGTGCCGGTTCGGCAGCGTCACCATGAATATCAACGTAGTACTGTTTGCCATCTACCTCATAAATCTGGTTCGGCAGCTTTTCAATCACTGTTCCGGATGCCGCACGTACCATGAATGAGTTTGCAGAATCAGAATTGTTATTTGTGAATGTAAGCACTCGTGTCAATAATTTGCCTTCAACATCGGGTTTCAGGATATCTGTAACCGCAGTACCGTATAACTGGTAACTGAACGCAATGCTGTTATCATCAAGCAGACGGTAATTTGCAAACCTGTATCCGGCTTCTGCAGGATGGGCGGCAGGCCACACATCCCGTGCTCCGTCAATTTTTGCAATGGATGGCCAGGCGTTAATCGTAATTGCCGCGTCTTCGTTTAACGACAAATTACGGCCACCACGGCCAACCCACATCGTGGCTGCATTGATGAAATCACCTTTCCATATTTTCATCAACGCGCCTGTATTTTGGTCTAAAGCGAAATTCACCCCATTTGGATAACCAACAGCTGCGGTATGTGTATGGACGTTATCGCCCCCCATATCCATAAAACCGTGCATGACTACCGGCTTATCTGACGGTACCACATGTAAAGGCAGATTTTGGGTACCAATAGGCAGTGAGGCATCTTCGTGAAGTGTGTGCATTTTTATGCCGGGCCCTTCAATAAAAAGTCCTGCCGCGGGCTGGCCTCCCCTTGCCCCTCTGAAATACACCAGTTCAAACCGGTGGGAGCCTTCCCCGAGATGTGCTGTTGCAGGGTTTGCGTGCTGACGACGGTTGCTGTCAACTGCTTGCGAAAGCACACTGCCGCCAATCACAAGTTGATGCCCTCCATCCGTTCTGGTATCGAAAAAGTAATCGCCCGCATGTTCAATTTCCAGATATCCGGAATAAACCACCCCGATTTCTCCGGTTTCACGCAGCATTTCGAGATTAATTTTTTCGGATGTACCTCTGCTCACAATACTGCTGTTCATAACATCAACAGCGCTTTCGAATTCACCTGTATGGTAAGTGTAGTTTAAATCACGAAAAAAAACCGGCTCGTTATTGTAGGCTTTATACCTGATATTTCTAAAAGCCACGGGGCCATGATCACCCTGAATTCTTAGCGGGGCACGGGAAGTTTCTTCGTTGCTGACTGCACCACCCGTGGGATGAACAAGATTTACATTGCGATGAATCATTACTCCGTTGAGTATTACTTCATCGAATCGCGCATGTTGTATTTTATTTCCATGATCATCAAATCGGGGAGCCCTGAATTTCACTTCAAGGTGCTGCCATAAACCGGGTGCACGGCTGGCATTGGTTCTCGGCGCGACACCCCCTTTGCCAATACCATCTTCCCACCACTGGTAAACTCCGCCCATGTCATAGAATTTGGGATTATGAACACCCCAGCTGTCCAGCATTTGAAGTTCATATCTGCCCTGGAAATAGATTCCTGAGTTAGACTCATTGGCCATCATGAATTCAAGTTCAATATCAAGGTCGCCATGTTCCCATGTCGTAAAAATGTCCCCGGGGTTCTCCCCTTCGCTGGTATTTACAAGAACCCCGGCACCTTGAGAGGGCTGTACATCACGATATTCAAAAAGATCCATAAATACATCGCCTGCACTAACCCAATTTCCGGGTGGTGAATAAAATTCATTCAGGTTCGAAAGATCAAGGGATTTAAAAGGCATTCCACTCTGGGAATATCCCATAGGCAGCGAAATCAAAAACAACACTAAGAAAATTGCCAGTCCCCGGGTCACCGAGCCTGACATTTGATTAATCCGGGTCATAAATAAAAAATTGTATAGATTGAAGTGGACAAGTATTTACTACAGATGACAGATATATACACAGTATTCATTAGATTTTTTTAACAGAAATTCTGTGTGAAGCGTTTCCGAAACGCCAGTATCGAAGACATGCCTTTGACAGAGATACTCCGAACACTACAGGATGCTTCACCCTGCTTTTTTTGATTCTTTGGCTTAGAACCAGGAAAACTGAATCAGAAAAAAACCCCGGACATTGTCCATGACCGGGGTTTCGATTACATATACACAGTAATGTATTATGTATTTCAGCTACGATTTATTATGAAACGGAAATCAATTGTAACCGGGATTCTGTACAAGGTTCTCATTTCTTTGCATTTCTGCATCAGGTATCGGGTAAAGAAGATCACGTTCCCTGTACTGAACACCCCAGTTGTTGTCTGCGCCAATCACATCAACAAATTGAACAACTCCGGGATTAGCGGGGTTGGTAACCGGGTATTTCCGCGTTCTCTGGATGTCGTGCCATTGTTTGAAATCGAGAGCAAGTTCCCTGTATCGTTCTTTCCACACTTCCTCTACAAATGCGTCTGCAGAAAGGCCGCTGAGTGATGCTTCGATTACAGCACGGTCAGTTGTCCAGTAAGCTCTTGAACGAACATCTGTGAGATAGCGTACCGCTTCTGCTGTAACACCTTCTGACCGGGCAATTGCTTCAGCCGCAATCAGCAGAACTTCTGAATACTTAACATGATTCAGGTTGCGGGTGCCTCGAGCGTTTCCAAATACGGCACCTTCTTCAAACCAGATATATGGAACATACTCACCAAATTCGATTTCAGTTCCATCAACTGTGATTGAAGTGGCATACATCTGCCTGTTTTGTATCCTCAGGTCATTTTCCGTATGATACATATTTACCATAGTTGTGATGGGCCTGAACATATTTAATGTTCGGCTATATATGATACCAGGAGGCCTGACTGCACCCGGAACTGTAATCCGTGGGTACTGGCTTGAAGAAATATCACCATCGTATTCAACTGACCAGATATATTCTGATTCCGTTTGTGAGGTACGCATGATGTTATAAGCACTTTGTGTCATCGGGTCAGCCCCATGTTGAACTAAGCTGAACACACCTGAATTAATGATGGCTCTTGCTGTGGCTGCTGCCTGGCCATACCCGTCATTTTGCTGTAACGGATGGCCTGCGCGCTGCAGATTTACATCCGCAAGGGTAGCCAGTATTGTCCCATGGGTAATCCTTCCGTTATTGCCGCTGCCAAATGGCACATTCGGCAGATTGCCGTTATCCCTGGCCCACTCAAGGTCTTCGATAATCTGGCTGTAAACCGCAGCAGAACTTTCTCGCGACACAAAAGCACCTTCGAGCCCTGCAACCGGCTGCAGCATCAATGGAACATCACCAAAAAATCTCACCAGCGTGAAATAGTTATGTGCCCTGAAATATCTTGCCTCGGCAAGCATTCTGTTTTGTTCAGCAGCATTCATGCCAATGATATCAGGAATTCGGGCGATTGCAAGGTTTGCACGATTAATTACCCTGTACAAACCATTCCACCATCCACCTGCATATTGGTCAAAATTAATGGGATCCTGCTGCAGCGAATGGGCAAGCTGACCTTCAATACGTTCACCTTTTGCTTCATTGTCAAAAAGGCCGCTCATGAAGGAGCCGATCATCACATTACTGCCTCTGAAACCACCTGAATCATAGGAATTGGCTCCCGAACCATCGCGATAAAGTGCATTAATAGCTGCTCTCGCATCTTCCGGCTTGTCAAAATATTGATCTACCGAAATCTGGTTTTTGGGTGTTTCAGTCAAAAAATCTTCACACGCCGTTAAAACAACAAAGGCTGCTATGAGTATTAAAAATTTTTTCATCATTCTATACATTAGTAGTGATTATTAAAATTGTAATCTTACACCAAGCGAAGCTGTTCGCGGCCTTGGATATTGATAGAAGAAAATATTTTGAGCATGTATATTTCCTCCCCATGAAGTAGCTTCGGGATCGTAGCCTTTGAAAGCACTTGAATGAATCACAAATGCATTTTCAATACTTGCCGTTACACGAAACTGATTTAAGCCCATTTTTTGGAGTGTTCCGGGATTAAAGTTATAACCAATCTGAATCATGTTCGCCCTTAAGTACGATCCATCAACAATCCAGTGACTGTCGGCCTGTGTATTCTGACCTGCGAGTGGCTGATGCCGGATTCGCTGGTACATGGTATCCTGATTATCTACGGTCCATGCGTTGTAAAGCTGTGTCCTGAGGCCGTTCGTAAGGGCCTGCCGGTCTTCTGCCGTGTGCAGGAACTGCTGCATGATGTCGGAACCAAGAACAAATTGAAAATCGATCAGAAAATCAAATTGTTTAAAATTTATCGTGTTTATGAAACTGCCGGTCCAGTCTGGCAAACCATTACCGATAATGCTTCTGTCGAGTGATCGTTTTGCTTCACCGGGCAGAAATCCGCGTGCCGCAGCAGCATCGGCTTCTGCCGTACTCCATGTACCTTCACGGGTAAATCCGTAAAAATTACCAACCGGCTCACCCACTCTCAGAATCGTCTGGCTTCCGGATACCCAGTTCGGGCCAGGGAAAATATCCTCACCACCTGCACCGAGACGTTCTACTTTGTTTTTATTATAATTAAAACTAAGAGTTGTATTCCAGAAGAAATCTCTCGTCCGGACATTTCGTGTAGTCAATCTTACGTCTACTCCACGGTTGGATACGGCTCCAATATTATCAATTATCGTCGTAAAACCGGTTGTGGCGGGTACCGGACGGTTCAATATCAAATCTTTAGTAAACTTATAGTAATAATCAAATTCGAGGTCAACTGTCTGATTAAACAGGTTCACATCAGTGCCAATGTTAAACTGGTAAGTTTTCTCCCACTCAAGATTCGGATTTGGCAGCCTGGTTGTAAATGATGTGGACTGTCGCCCGCCACCAATCAGAGTTGTTCCGGAACCAATCGTTGCAAGTGATGCAAATACTCCAATTTCAGTATTACCAGTTACACCATAGGATGTTCTTAACCTTAAAAGATCAATAAAATCAACATCCGACATAAAATCTTCATTCGTCACATTCCATGCAAAACCGGCGGATGGGAAAAATCCGTATTTATTGTCCGCACCGAATCTGGATGATCCGTCTACACGGCTGGTAAATGTAAATACGTAGGTATCATCTAATGAGTAGGTAATCCTGTTAAAATAGGAATTTAACGACCACTCAAACGCGTTGGAGCCTGGTGACTGAACACCGGTTGCGGCGCCAAAATTATTGAATCGGAAGAAGTCATCGGCAAAACCGAATACCTCCTGGCCAAAACTACGGAAACTGCGTTCCTGCCAGCTTGCTCCCAACACGGCCGTAACACGTGAACGGCTGAAATCCTGCGTATAAGTCAGGAAGTTTTCATTCTGCCAGTAGAATACTTCATTTGTGTTAAAGTTGGCTCTTCCGTCGGGGGCACCACCAGATGCAACCAGGTTACTTGGGCGGTATCTGCGTTCTTCGTACCGCTCGTTGTTGAGACCAAGCTGAGTCCGGAACTCAAGATTTGGTGAAATCTGCACTGCGATAAATGTATTTCCAAACAGATTGTTTCTTTCACGAAGGCGCTCGTCTTCAAGAAGCCTGTGAACCGGGTTAGACTGGCCTTCCAAACTAAGCGAATTCACTTGTGTTGAGTTGGTATATTGACCGGCCCTGTCAGAACCTGCAGGCCATGTTATGGGTAAAATAGGTGCCATTTCGATGATTGTACGCCGCACATCCTGCCCACCGCCAGTTTCTTCAAAATGGTTTTCATCAATTCGGGCAAATGTAATATTTGTACCCATTCGCAGCCATTCACGTGGCTGTACATCATAGGTTACCTTAAGGCTGTAACGGTTCATATAGTTATTCAGAAAAATACCTTCACGATTCGTGAAGTTTAATACAGCTCCTATTGACGATCGCTCGGTTCCGCCCTGTATGTTTAGATTGTGATCCTGTGAAAATGCCGTTCTGGTCGCTTCGCGCTGCCAGTCGGTGTCGTAAAGAGGATTTCCGGCACCATCAAACAGATCGGGATCGAGCGATGTATTTAGCGTGGGTGCTTGTCCACCTCTCCAGAGAGGTACATTCTGCAAACCGATACGCTGTACTTGCATGAATTCCTCGGAATTCATGATATCCATTCTGCTGGCCAATCTGCCAAGGCTCAGATTTGAATTATAAGTAACGGTAAGCGCTTCACCTGTGCCTCCTCTTGTAGTGGTGATAAGAATAACACCATTTGCACCACGTGCTCCATAAATTGCGGTTGCTGACGCGTCCTTCAGAACCTCAATACTTGAAATGTCATTTGGATTCAGATAATTGATCCCGCTCTCCATGGCCACACCATCTACAATATAGAGTGGATTGGTAGAAGCATTGATGGTACCAGTACCCCTGATTAACACACGGTTACTTCCTGCCGGTGCACCGGAATTCTGGAATATCTGTACACCTGCAACTTTTCCACTCAAACCCTGGAGTGCGTTGAAGGAATTTGGTGTAATTTGATCGGCGGTCACAATTCCTACAGAGCCGGTAATTTCAGATCTTCTTTG
>SKKO01000201.1 GCA_007123715.1 Balneolaceae bacterium
TGCCAATAGCGTACCTTCTGTTCTGTGCAAATGGTTCGGATAAACGCGTCAGCTTAAGGATAAACATTTCCCATTTAGTACCTTGGTTACTCGACAATAATAATACAAATATTTGGTCCAGTCACCCCAGTCACCAGTCCGAAGATTGGCAGTACTTTATTAGCAGAAGAGTTTCCTGGAAAAAATCGTCAGCGTATTTTTGAATTAAAGTGTATATACCTATCTGCAACAATGGGTTTCTTTGTTGAATGCCTTAAAATAAAATGAGCCAAAAAACAGGACTATTTACTTCATAATGGACATATCTTCATGGCTGTCTTTGGGGTTGTTGTATTGTACCTGGTTTTTGTGTGAATCAGGTACATCGAAGAAAGTAGCCGGATTATGTGCCGGTTTTTCATCGAGCAGCAGGTCAATTATAGGATCCATGCGATCCAGATATTCAATTTTCAGACTACCGATTACATTTTTTTCGATTTCATCCACATCTTTCTCGTTTTTTTTCGGCAAAAATACTTTTTGGATACCTGCGCGTTTTGCAGCCAGTACTTTTTCCTTGATTCCGCCAACAGGCAGTACAAGGCCTCTCAGGGTAATTTCACCTGTCATAGCTATCGTTCCCTTCACTTTTCTCTGGGTGAAAATGGATGCCACAGCTGAAAGTAAAGCTACACCTGCCGAAGGGCCGTCTTTAGGAACGGCACCCTGAGGGACATGAATATGCAAATCCCAATATTTAAAAGCTTCTTCAGGGATATTCAATTCTTTGTAACGGGCCCTGAGGTAGCTGATGGCAAGCATTGCCGATTCTTTCATCACCTCGCCAAGCTGGCCTGTTATATGTAGTTTGCCTGTTCCCCTTGAAACACTTGCTTCAATGAAAAGAATATCGCCTCCATAAGGTGTCCATGCAAGTCCGGTAGCCACACCCGGTACAGTAGTTCTTTCCGCAACATCCGAGAAGAATTTTCTTTTGCCAAGAATTTCATTTACATCCGCAACCCCGATATTCAGGTTTTCGATGTCACCACCGGCTATCCGCGCCGCCACGTTACGGCACACAGACCCAATTTGCCGTTCAAGATTCCTGACACCAGATTCACGGGTGTACTCATCAATCACTTTTTCAATGGCTGCTTTGGAAATTGTTATCTGTTTTTTCGTCAAACCATTTTCTTCGATCTGCTTCGGAATCAGGTACTTTTTGGCTATTTCTACCTTTTCCTCAAGCGTATAACCACTGATGTAAATGATTTCCATACGGTCTCTGAGAGGAGGTGCTATCGTATCGAGTGAATTTGCAGTAGCAATGAACATTACTTTTGAGAGATCATATTCAAGCTCGAGGTAATTATCTGTAAATGTATCGTTTTGTTCGGGATCCAGTACTTCAAGCAGGGCAGAAGTCGGATCACCACGGAAATCGGAACCTACCTTATCAATTTCATCGAGCATCATAACCGGGTTGCCCTTTCCTGCTTTTTTCATAGCACGAAGAATTCTTCCCGGTAAAGCTCCGATATAGGTTCTTCTGTGGCCCCTGATTTCCGCTTCGTCATGAATGCCACCCAGACTGAAACGCTCGAATTTACGGTCCATCGCCCTTGCGATGGATTTACCCAGTGATGTTTTACCGACACCCGGAGGCCCGTAGAAGCAAAGTATCGGTGCCTTCATATCCTTTTTCAGTTTTAAAACGGCAAGATATTCGATAATGCGTTTTTTAACTTTTTCAAGACCATAATGGTCTTCATCCAAAACCTTGCGTGCTTTCTTTAAATCCAGTTTGTCTTCAGAATAATCACCCCAGGGCAAATCAATAATCCATTCTACATAACTGTGGATGATACCGTAATTGGGTGATGCGCTTGGCGTCATTTCCAGGCGCTGCAGTTCCCTGTCCACCTCATTAATCACATATTCAGGAACATCTTTTTTCGCACTCAGGCGCTCCCGGAGTTTCACTACTTCCTGTTGTTCGGAATCTTCGCCAAGTGCTTCCTGTATCGCTTTCATTTGCTGGCGCAGGTAAAAATCACGCTGTTGATCATCGATATCCGTTTTAACTTTCGAACGGATTTCCTCACTTAAATTCAGTACCTGGAGCTCCTTGTTAAGGTGCTCCATCACTTTCTCGAGTCGTTTGGAAAAGTGTGTATATTCCAGAATTTTCTGTTTATCAGTAAGTGAAACCTGCAAATTTGAAGAAATAAAATTTAACAAGAATGCAGGGCTGGATATATTGTTGATGGCAATAGATGCTTCGGAAGGTATATTCGGTGAAAGATTTACAATTTTTGTAGCTGTCTCCTTGATGGAACGCATTGAAGCATCCAATTCTATGCCGCTTAAATCCATTACCTGGCTTACAGCTTTTACGTTAGCCCTGAAGTATGGATCTACCTCGGTGATTTCTTTAATTTCGAATACACTTTTACCCTGTATAACAATACTCTTACTTCCATCGGGCATTTTTATGAGCTTCAAAATTTGTGCAACCGTGCCTATCCCGCAAATATCCTGTGGATCAGGATCTTCTACAGACTCATCTTTTTGAGCTACAACACCAATAATTTTATCGGTTTCGTATGCTTCTTTTACAAGTGCCAGTGAACGGTCTCGTCCAACTGTAATCGGCACAACTACTCCCGGAAAAAGAACAGTATTTTTCAGGGGGAGAATCGGCAGGCTTTCGGGTACTGCAGACTCCGTAAGTTTTCTTTCTTCTTCCTCACTCAGAAGGGGAATTGCCTGTTCAAAATCGTCAAAGCCTTCGTTTTGATCTTCAAATGCTGTAAGTATTTTTAATCGCGGATCAAACATATATGGGATAATAATTATAAGTTTTTTTGATTTCCCTATAATTTGGCAAATCATTAGCCAAATCAATGTATGCTACCATATAGTCAGGATAATCTCTTTGGTTCTGCCAATTTGTTTTTGGTTAGGGAGTTTCTGCCAGTTGGTCATATTTGTAAGAGGTTTCACGGATTGATTCCATGCAGTTAAGTTCATTATCCATTTCAGACTCAAAGATATACCTTGAAACCAATTACAGATGCGCCAAGGATTTCAGATGTCGGGGTATTATTTTTTGATTTAAATAAAAAAGATGCATTCAGATCAAACCATCCGGTTTCAACTCCGGTACCTAAACTATAAAAACCCTGCAGGTGAGGCGCAAGCCGTGTTCCGGCACGAATGGGTAAATATTGTAATGGACGGACTTCAATGCCCAAATAACTTGAAAAGCCAGAAGGTCTGAAGGCACTTTGAATAATGGAATAACTCAGATCCCCCATTACCTTTAATCTTTTATAGTGAAGGAGCCCCCCTGTGTTCACAGTGAGGGGAAGCAGTGTTTCGAAAGATTTACTTTGGCTGGTTATGCTTTGGTTTAAAATCTGAAAATCTTCTAACCGGCTTAAAAAACTAATATGCTCGTTTGGCGCTCCCTGATAGAGGTAAGGAGTGGGCTGGGAAATTCGGTTCGTATCTATATCAACAGACTCAGATTCAATTGTTAGAGGTGATTTGAAATGATATATGGCTCCCAGGTCAGTAACTGAAAAGGAAATACGCAGTGATTTCTCAGTTGGTTCGTTTTGATGGCGCAGCATGGATAAATCATCATCAAATGTAATTAGATAGGTTATTCCAATGTCAAGGCCTGCACCAATTCCGGATGGCTGAAGCAAATCGCTTAATGAGTAGACAGGCGACTCAGAGGGCGTACCGGCATGAATAAATACTTCTTCAGCATAGTCACTGACA
>SKKO01000309.1 GCA_007123715.1 Balneolaceae bacterium
TTAATGATCTATTCTAAAGGTGCTTCGTAAAATGAATAAGATGACCAAAGCGAACCTAATGGAAAGCTGGATACAGGAAATTCGTGAGAAAGATAACTATTACTGTTTTGATGGCTGGAAATATCGCATATCCGGAACGGTTATTGAACTTTCCATAGTCTCTGTCTATACTAAAAACCGAAACAAATACCGCTGTTCGGCTATAACTATCGGCCAGATCCTTAAAACATTGAGTACCCGGATAGAAAATGGCGGGCTTCACTTTCACATTCAGAGTTTTCCAAGCATTGAAAATCCAGAAATAATTGCCACCATCCGTATAGATGAAAATGGTCATTTACCTGAAGTCTTTCCAAAAATCAAGAATGACAAGGGTGTAAAAACTTTTCGAAATTGGATATTTCAACTTTCTGAAAAGTATCAGTTTAACTTACAGGAAATTCAAAGGCCAAAAAATTATTATCCCGGTTTTACATCAAAAAAACCTGTTACATGGTTTGCACTAACTTCACTATCCGACAATCCATTCACATGGCTCAATCTCGGTAACTGGAAAGAAACCATTTTAGATAAAGCCATGAGAAATTTCCCTGAAACCCAGATCACTGTTTATGATTTTTGTAAAAACATGGATGTCTCAGCAGAAAATGTGAATATAGCTGAAGACTCTTTCCTCCAGGCCTTAATCGTGTTTGCAGAATAAAAAAACTAATTTATCTCATTTCAATTGTTGAGTCTATTTCTATCTTATTCAAAAGGGTTTTATGTACGGGACACTTTTTGGATATTTCGAGCAGTCGTCCAAGCTGGTCATCATCAAGATCTCCTTTTACGATGATATCAATTTCAATTTGATCGATCCTCGCTTTCGGATCATCGCAATCTTCACAATCTTCTGCATGTGCTTTATGATGTCGTAATTCCAAATATATGTCCTCTACCGGCCATTTTTTACGATCTGCATACATCCTCATGGTAATTGCAGTACATGAACCGAGAGACATAAGAAGATAGTCGTAAGGATCAGGCCCAAGATCTTTCCCACCAACATGATCCGGTTCATCCGAAACAAGTTCATGCCGGCCGGCTGTCATCACAGTTTTATAGTTACTATGATCTATATGGATATGTACGATTTTTTTGGTATCAGTCATTTTGATGAATAATTAACAATATTTAGTTTAGTAGAATCAATTTTGGGTATCATTACATCTGCCGCAGTTGATGTCCGGTTCTAATTTATCCATATCTCTATTGAAATATCCATTCTGTTTTCTCAATTTCGAAAATGAGTTGTTCACCGAATTTTCCGGCGGGTGTCTGGTAACCTGAAGTAAAATCACCGGCTGATACTTTTTGGGCTATCAGCAAAGACATCTCTGTTGTAAGTTGATAGCCTTCCTTTGTTACAAAAACAGCTTCCTTTTTTTCACCTTTTCCATTGATAACAGATCCCCAAATATATGACTTACCATCAGTTCGCGCCTCTCGCTCCGGTCCTGATGGCCATTTATTGACTTGCTTGGTGAGCCTTTTCCGGAACCACCTGCTTCTCAAGACCGGGGCAAAATAATTGGATATCTTCATAGCACGAATCATTGCCGGCTTAGCCGCCATATAAACGTAAATGTTTTCAATCCCGGTTGTCCTGTATGCTGTAGAGATATCACCCCATGGAATCGTCACTGCATAAGCCTTCTTTTTACCAAACTGAATCCATTTGGATTTATATGCCGTTTTTACGTTTTTCAACACCCCACCTTCCCTTATAAGGCCGCCGCTTCCGAGGTTTTCTATCATGGTTTTAGCTGTTCCGTGTGAAATACCTCCGCCTAATCCCATGAATCCAAGTTCCAGAAGGGTAGCATCAGGCATGGATTGATATAAATAAGCAGCCATGCAGTCAGTAGGAACAACATCGAAGCCAACCCCTGGCATAACCATCAGGTTACTTTCCCTGAATTGATGGTCCATTCCCATTAAGGATTCAAATACCCCCACTTCTCCTGTGATATCAAGATAATGGCAATGATTGCGAAGGCATGCTTCTGCCATTGGTTTCCAGGTATGTATAAATGGCCCGGCACAATGGATAACCACATCCGCATCATGCAACAATTCATCAAGCTCTCCGGAAGAATCAATAGATGCACTCTTCACAGGCAATTGAAGCCGCTCTCCCTGGCGTTTTAACTTTTCCGTATTTCTGCCTGATAAAAGTACCGGCATCTCCGTTTTGGCAGCAAGTTCAGCTATGAGATCGCCAGTATAGCCGTAGCTTCCATAGATTACAATTTTTCCTTTCATGATACTTTTATTGATTACAGTGACTTATAAAATTTTGACGATTCAGGTCTGGACATATTTAATTAACAATTTAATTACTGAAAGCTAACAATACAGTCATGCTCAGATAATAACAACTTCGTTTTTTTAAAACATACATAGACTGAATTCATAAAATGTCTGCCAGACCCTGAATTCAAATTCAGGTAATCGTTTAATATATCATCTGCAAATGAAAAAAAGACCCCTCGACATTGTTGTGCTATCAGACGTACATCTTGGAACGGTTGGATGCCACGCACTTGAATTGGTTCAATATCTCAATTCTATTGACCCAAAAATAATAATTCTGAACGGAGATTTTATAGATGTCTGGAATTTCAGAAAATATTACTGGCCTGAAGCCCATATGATGGTGCTGCGAACCATGCTAACATTAATGACTAATGGTACCGATATCTATTATATAACAGGAAATCATGACGAGGTACTTCGGAAAATATCCAGCCTGCAGCTGGGTCCGCTTTTTATACGCGATAAACTTGTTCTTGAACTGAATGGTGAAAAAGTATGGATTTTCCATGGGGATGTGTTCGATATTACCATGAAACACAGCAAATGGATTGCCAAACTTGGTGGTAAAGGATATGAACTATTAATATTGCTGAACCGGGTCATCAACCGTATTCTAATAAAAATGGGCCGTGGCCGGATTTCTCTGTCTAAAAAAATAAAAGATAGTGTAAAAAAGGCTGTCCGGTTTATTGACGATTTTGAGACTACAGCCATGGAATTGGCTATAGACCAGGGATACGATTATGTGATTTGCGGGCATATCCATCAGCCAAAAATACGGGGGTATGAAAATCACAAAGGTTCAGTGATCTATATGAATTCGGGTGATTGGGTCGAAAACCTCACGGCGCTCGAGTATTGCGATGGTGAGTGGAATATGTATAAATACCGCGAAGAAGAGTTCATAAACAATGAACGAATTGAAAAAATACTGCGAACCAATGGAATAAAAGCAGGGGTATACAGCTCATGAAAATATTATACGGAATTCAGGGCACTGGCCACGGACATATCAGCAGGGCAAGAGAGATTCTCCCGCTGCTTTCAGAAAAGGCGGAGGTAGATGTACTGATCAGCGGTTATAATTGCAATATGAACCTCGACGGGTTTGAAGTAACCCATAAACGGGGAATAAGTCTTGACTACGACTCATCAGGAGGTGTCTCCTATTTACAAACAGCACTCCGGATCAAACCTGTAACCTGTCTTAATGATGTACAGTCTCTGGATGTTGGCCGGTACGACCTGGTAATCTCGGATTATGAACCGGTAACGGCCTGGGCATCCATTAATAAGAAAGTGCCATGCATTGCACTTAGTCATCAGGCTGCTTTTTTATCCGATAAAAGTCCGCGCCCCAAGCGCAGGTCACTTATGGCAGAACAAA
>SKKO01000203.1 GCA_007123715.1 Balneolaceae bacterium
GCATCCCGCAACGAATAAAAGAGCTGACGCCAGTATTCCAAATATCATCTTTTTAAACCATGTCAACTGACTTTCAGAATCATTTTTAAACTTTTTGATCATGATTTAGCCTCTGCTATAATCCTTCAATCTTTGTACCCTCCAGGAAGTAATCTGCACCCCGGTTCCTGTATCTGAATCGCGTTTCCAGGGTTAACCTGCCACCCACAAGCGTCCCGCTGCCAACATAAGATCCTCCCGGAGACAGCAGATCAAATGTTAACAGGTCATCTTTTAACAGCGCAAAACCACAGTCTCTGGGAGATTGTCGGTGAGAGCATTCGCCGGGAAAATTCGGGGCATTTTCAAGCCCGTGAAATCGTAGTGAGTCCTGGCGTTGCCGGCTTTTTTCAATCAGTAAAGTGAACGAGGTTTGTACCGTATCTCTCGATAATATTTCACCGCCATCACAAAATTGAGGAATGTAGCAGATACCCATATTGACCTGGAATCCATGCATAAAATATATACCTGAAATTGTATCTGCCGGTTCTTCCGGTTCGGGAGATACAGAGCTGTCGGAGCAGCCGGTGAAGAATATCAGAAGCAGACAAAAAACTGAAACAGATGTGATGAATGTTTTGACCATGCGTATTCATGGTTGCCGCCATATGAAACGTGTGACGGTCAGGAATGTATATTGTAATTTAAACTGCTCTATCCTTCAAGATATTAAAATTAAATTGCAGGTAATATGATTTTTGATATTGGGGAATGAAAAACAGCTTCTATAATGCGATCTCAATGTAGCCTGTTACATAATTGATCAAATTAATAATCATCATCATTGTAGAGTGCGAAAACAAGTTCTGATAATAGTGTCTGATCATGCTTTGGATAAAAACTCAGCCATTGGAAAACATGGACTTAGCCAACTAAAAAACATGGTATGTTTATTCGAAGATGCAACAGCTCACCCCTTATTAGTTTTTCAACGTCGATCATTGTTCTGAGTATGAACAAACAAACCATATTTCTACTATTCCCGGTACCCATCACTCATCCTCCTGCCAGCGAAGTACCGGGTAACCGGCGGTGGTTCTCCAGATGGTATGCCAGTCGAACTCCGGCATATTGATTTCGGCGGCCGGGCCACTCATCTGCTGCGTAGTGAGGCCGGTGGCGCCTTCGGGGTTGCCTTCGCCCACACCTGTCGCCTGGCCGGTGGATTGGGTGTCCCAATAGGAGGAGGTGATGGTGCCTTTATTTTTTCCGGTGATGCCTCCCATTTTATATTCATCAGTCTGTATGCGTGAAGATACATGACCCACCGCAAAAGAGTTGATGATGACTCCATTTACCAGGTTTACCCCTGCTAAACTGCCTGCTCCGTATATTGGTTCAGCCCGGGAAACAGACCCAAGTGAATAGGAATCCCGGATTTCTCCGTCATTTCGGCCAACAAGACTCCCTGATTTCCCAACGCTTGTATTCGTATTGCCTGTGGCATAGGAGGCTTGTATAAGCCCTGTATTGACAGCAGCTAAACCGCCGTTTGTTGATGCGGAACCCACATTGCCTTTCGCAAATGAGTTTATAATTTGGCCGCCAAAATTATAGCCTGTCAATCCGCCAACCATGCCCAATGAAACAAGATCTCCGGTTGCATGCGAATGTTGGATAAGCCCCGAATTGATTCCCACCAAACCGCCGTTGTAATTCAAACCTGCTACATCTCCGTTGGCAAAAGAATAGGATACCTCGCCCGCATTATATCCAACAAGCCCGCCCAGGAAGTGTCGTCTTGATGCAATTCTTGAAAAGGATTGGCAGTTGTGAATCACTCCGCCGTCATTAAACCCAACCAGGGTACCCCCGGTTCTAAAATTTTCCGAATCTATATCAGGGATAAACGGGTCCGAAGGAGGCTGGTCGTTTAAGTTTGAATACACCATTCCCATCTCTTGAGTTTGATCATGCAGTGTGCTTACCATTGTTACATTTTGGATTTCTGCTTGCTTAACGTATCCAAACAATCCCATGAACTTTCCGAAATCGTTGTAGGCAAGATCAGTGATTTGATAGCCGTTGCCATCGTAGGAACCGGTAAATGGAGCTTCAAGTGTTCCAATGGGGATAAATCCGCCAAACTCTTTCGATTTGGATGCATCAATATCATTAACCTGGATAAAATGCTTGTCGAGAAAAACTTCATCCTTCATCATCAATAAATCATCATATTGAGATATTCGAAACGGATTTTCTATGGTGCCATCACCTAACTCCTCTGTGGGATCTGTTTTGGTTTCGAGACTGTTCATGCAACTCTGAATCAAAACCAGGAGTAGCAGCACCGGGAAATTGAGGGCAGTCCGGGTGATTTTGGATCGGTTTTGATGAGTTTCTAACGGATGCATCAACGGCTCCCTGATGATTTGTCAGGTTACTTTTTTTACCGGTGAGATCATAGTCAACACTTAATCCCCTGTAAAAATAATTTGATTAATCATAATCATCATTGTATAGTACGAAAATATTCTGATAATAGTTTCTGATCATGCTACGTACATGAACTCAGCCACTAAAAAACATCCTGAGTTCGACATTGGGACACCCCGTACTATTACAACAGATAAATTATAATTATAACATTCTTATACAAATCAGCTTCCGATGCCTCGGGAGAATTTCTGGAATTCACCTATTGATCGTAGGCCATACCTGTCCATTTTTCAAACTCATCCCTATCCCACGATTCTCTTTGTTCTTTTGCCTTGATGCAAAAGAACCAAAAATTCACATTCAGAAGGTTTATGCTATTATTTTTACTGATATAAATATTTCCTTATTGAAAAAGTGTCGAACTCAGGAAAAACATGGTATTTCTGTTTTTTCGTGAACACAGATCTACATCAAACCCACTTACGATATAAAAACACGTTCTAACCCGAACAGAAATACCATGTTTTGATGGTTCTTACCGCTGGGCGTAGGCTCGCACATCCGCCATATCCACCATCAGGTCGAAGAGGTATGTGTTGCGTACAAAGGCCGGAATGCGGTCGCTGCCCGGGCCCCAGGCGGCAATTTCCACGTAATCGGATGTATGGTTCGTGCCAATAAAGTAGATCCCATTATAGTTGGCAAGAATCCCGGAAAGAACCGCACCCGAACCCTGCCTGTTTCGGAATGGTGCGCGAAATTCACCTTTAAAAGCCTGAAATGCCATAATAGCTTCATCTTCGGTTATACGGGTTTGAGTGGCGTATTCAATCACTTCGCGTACTCGATTTACCGTGAAGTGATCCGCAATGGAATCATCAGAATAGTGAAAATCAAGCTCCCCGTACATCCACTCAAAACTGTGCCTGTAATTGTGCAAGGTAGCCAGCATATGGGGTGAATTGTTATATCCGCTCCCCAATCCACTTAAACCGGGGTTTGCATTTCCATGATCAGTGGTTAGGATTACCAATGTATCATCACGGCCATCCGTGTAATCCATCACTACTTTAATGGCATCGTCAAATGCGATCTGATCATATATTAATCCGGACGGGCAATTTCCATGTGCGGCATGATCCACTCTTCCTCCCTCTATTTGTAAAATAAAACCGTTCGGATTTTTTTCAAGCCTCTGAAGGGCAGAATCGGTCATCTCTGCCAATGTTGGTACCGCTCGCTGAAGTTCGGACGATGACTTGTGATCCACGGTATAGGGTAAATGTGAATCGTAGAAAATTCCGAGCAGTTTACCATCTTTAGCCCTGTTCAATTCCCGTTTATTCTTCACAACAGAATATCCTTTCTGTGTAAAAAGGCTGTATATATCCTGGCCATCGTTACGTTTATCCGGAGAAAAAAAACGGTCTCCGCCTCCCATTAAAACATCATAATTTCGTTCAGAATATTGAACTGCAATTTCATCTTCCAAATTTCTGCTTGGCACATTAATCCCAAACCCGGAGGGTGTGGCATGAGTGATACGTGTGGTTGTCACGAGGCCGGTACCCTTTCCTGCATCACGGAAAATTTCACAAATGGTTTTATACTGCTCACCGTTCGGCCCCCAGTTCACTGCACCATTATTAATTCTGTGTCCGCTCCCCCAGGATGACGCAGCAGAGGCAGAACCTGTAACGATAGAATTTAGCGAAGTCATATCCATCACCCCGCGGTGAAATTCACGGTCAGATTCATACAATTTTACCCAATGTGTTTTTTCACCGAATTGGGCCTGTTTCACTTGATCAGCCATCGCGAAAGTACCCATGCTCATCCCATCAACAACCAAAAAAATTACATTTTTAGCATCTCCGGGCTGGTATTTTTTAGACACCTTTTTTGCAGCACTACCCAAAAAACCTGTTCCGGCAGCCAATCCTGTGAAAGCTCCAGTTTTTAAAAAATCGCGGCGTGTAAATGATTTGTTACTCATGTTAAAAAAATTCTGGTCTATTGGGATTTCAGTGTTTTATAAGCAGAGTATAAGGATAAGAAATGTGAGTTAAGGAATCATTAAGGATCCGAAAACTTCAGTGGCTACTTTGATGCTTTTTTCAACCTCATTCAATAGCATTTATTATCTTACCAGGATAATCTAAAAAACATAACTTAAAACGAAAAATCTAAGTAAGATGAACAAAAATTGCAGTAATCTTTTAAGGAACTGGTCTGCATTGGTGCCATTTTCCATAATTTATCTCTTTTTGATAACATCTGTTGATGTTTTTGCCCAATCGGGGATCACGCCGGAGCATATTGCCAAAATGGAGTCAGTAACCGGATCGGTAATTTCTGACGACGGCAACTTTATTGCGTACACAAAAAGTGTACCCGCCGATCCATACACGGTGAATTCTCCTAATCAGATTCACCTCTTTGTCCTCGACCTAGAAAACGGAACTACCCGGCCTTACTATACACTAGGTACAGTTGGCTCGGTTCAATTCAGGCCCGGTACAGGTACCATAACATTTCTAACCCAGCGTCCGGGTGATTCTGCCCGCTCACTTTATGAACTGCCTGTTGACGGAGGCGAAGCCATTAAAGTGTTTGGTTTTGAACGCAACATTCTTTCATATACCTGGCATCATGATGGCAATCAAATCGCTTTCAGGTCAACCGAGGCGGCTGAATCCACCTCATCACCCCTGCCATACCAGGCAGAAGTTTTTGAGGAAAACCAGCCTCAGATCCGGGCTTACATTGCCAATCTAACAAGAGGCACTGAATCACCTGAACGACTTCTTTTGGAAGGCTCAATCTATCAGTTAGAGTGGAGCCCTGACGGAGAAAAACTAGCCGTATCAGCTGCTCCTACACCATCCGTTGATGATTCCTTTATGGCCCAGCAAATTTTTGTTGTCGACCGTGTCACCCGCCAGGTTATTGCTGAAATCAATAATGAAGGTAAACTTGGGCAAATCGTTTGGAGCCCCGACAGCCAGCGCCTTGCATTAAGGGCAGCCGCCAACATTAATGATCCTATTGACGGTCGCATTCTGATCGTTTCAGCGCGTGGCGGAGTTCCTGTACTCATTGACCGGAACTTTGAAGGGAAATATGAACAGATTGCCTGGACTCAGGATAATACCATCCATTTCCTCGCCAGTGTAAGCACATCTTCAGTTTTGGGAAGCATCAGGACGGATGGATCCGGAAAACAGACTTTACTCAGTGCAGATGCACATGCAATCAATTCCTTTTCAAGATCAGCCAATGGTGTGATCTCATTTGCAGCCAGTTCTCCCGGGCACCCAACAGAAGTATTTATTCTCGATGGAAACAGCGGGAATGTTCCTCAAAGAAAAACTTATAACAATATCTGGCTTGATAATGTGGATCTTGCTCGGCAGGAGGTGGTATCTTATGGGACACGTGACGGCGAATATGTGATTGAAGGCATGCTGATTTATCCTCTGAACTATACGCAGGGTTCAAGTGTACCTGTTATTACCGTTGTTCATGGCGGGCCCGAAGCCCATTACAGCAACGGTTGGCTTACTGCATATTCCATGCCCGGGCAAATGGCGGCTGCAAAGGGGTATGCAGTGTTTTATCCCAACTACAGGGGCAGCACCGGCCGGGGTATTGAGTTCATTTTCAGCAGCCAGGGAGATCTGTCAGGGAAAGAATTTGACGATATTGTTGATGGTGTGGATTACCTGATTGAAAGGGGTATTGCTGATCCCGACAGAATAGGTGTAACCGGCGGTTCCTATGGCGGGTACGCCTCTGCTTGGATGAGCACCTATTATTCTGATCGATTTGCTGCTGCCGTGATGTTTGTCGGAATCAGTAACAATCTTTCAAAATGGGGCACCAGCGATATTCCTGAAGAGCTCTATCTGGTTCACTCAAGAGAAAGAATGTGGGAATCGGATGCAAAATGGATGGATTACCTTCGGCGAAGCCCGATTTACTGGGTAGATCGTGCCGAAACCCCGATCCTTATCATGCACGGATCCAATGACACCCGTGTGCATCCGGCACAGTCACTCGAACTTTATCGTCATTTGAAAGTGCGCAAACCAGAGGTTCCAGCCAGGCTGGTTTGGTATCCCGGAGAGGGACATGGCAATACCCGCTCCGCCTCAAAATTTGATTACAATTACAGAATGCTGCAATGGTTCGACACATATCTCATGACCGGAAACCGTTCTGCCGAATTACCCCACTGGGATGCACCGGTTCCGAACCGAAATTGATCGTGATACGTCTTAACAATTCTAAAAAGCTCCCTGTTGGCGGGGAGCTTTTTTTTATCATGAGTTTGGAATATAACTTTTCCAGTTTTGTGCAACGCATGACCCTGATTTGAAGGTTCAGTGCCGGTCATATGCTTAAAACAATCCACATCGCGGATGACCAATTTTATAGCCCCGAAATTTCTCCGAAGAAATCGCTAAGCGGCATTCCGGGGTTGGATGCGCCAAAGACATAGATAGTACCGTAGGTGCTGAGGTTTATGTTAGCGTTATTTTTTGAAATTCCATTTGGTTGATATGCGATAACAGGGTTTGGTTTATTCGCCAACCGTGAATCGCCCGTGCCTTTAGTTGTGCCATTTGGGTGATATCTGATTTTCGATACTAAATGATTCCTGATCCCCGTGCTACCTTCGAAATATAAAATTTCGTAATGTGAAGCAAAGTAATTCTGTCCAATGAAAACGCGGAAAAAAGACCAAAAATCGGGATTTACTATAAAACGGTTGGTTCTGATTGGCGCAGTGCTGTCTGTGATCCTGATTGCTGTATTTTCCATACTTTTTTATTTGCACATAGAAGAGATCACAAAGAACCGGCTGACTGCTCTTATCAATGATAAACTTGCACCGTCAGCTCAAATCGAAATCAGTGAATTTGATATCCAATATTATCCACTCGGAGCAACGTTACGTGGCATCCGCCTCAACCATCTGATTCCTTTTGGTGATATCGTCCCTGAAAGAAATGCCGATGCAATCCGCCAATTGGAGATTGATGAAATCAGTATTTCTGACATCAAAATTTTTCGGTTTCTTTTCGCTGACAAATGGCGCATAAACCGGGTTGAAATAAACGGATTGCATGTTGAAATAGCCCCTTTTCCCATCAAAGATCCTGACGATGATGAAGAAACGACTACCCGGCCGGATATCAGGATCAACCAAATCCTGATAAATGACACCAAATTATCCTACTATCGTGAACGCCTGGCTAATGTTGCTGCGGCATCCGTCAATGAGATTTACATTAAAATTGACATGTTTATGATACCGGAAGCAGATTCACCCATCCATGCATTTTTTGATGATATCACACTGGAAACTTCCGCAATCAAATACAGTACTGAAGAGGGTGATTATGATCTTGAAGCCGAATCATTTGCATTAAACAGCCGCGATGGGATTCTGCAGATTGTTGGAGGTAAATCCAATCCATTAAAAACAGCGACAGAAATGGCTCTTGAATTGGGCCGGCCAAAAGACAAATTTAGCGGTTCATTTGATGAATTTTTTGCGGAAGGATTACTTATTGAGAATCTCCTTACAGGAGAAGATTTTTATTCCAGTAAAATCAAACTTACCAGCCCAAAACTCGACATACGCCGTGACCGTACCTTACCGCGGCCGGAAAGGGAAGACCGGATTCTGCCGGCTGTTCAATTTAAAAATCTTCAATTCCCTGTCTCTGTTGATTCAATGATTATAACTGGTGGTTATCTCAGCTATGGTGAGGAATATATGAATGAAGACCGTGAGGGAGTGATCTCTTTTTACAATATTGAAATGGCCATGAGTAACCTGAACAACAGACTCTCAGATGATTCGATTAGAGTTAATATTGATACCCGCTTCATGAACCTGGCACCGCTGAACCTGAAAGCTGTATTTGCACTGGATGAGAAGGGGACACACCGGGTTAATGGCCGTCTCGGAGAAATGGATTTGACAGTTATAAACCCAACTATAGAAGGATTATTATCAATGAGAGTGCGAAGCGGTAATGCCAGAAGTATACATTTTGATTTTCTGGCGGATGATGATATTTCGCGGGGAATGCTCATATTTGTTTATGATGACCTTGAGATTCGCTTTTTTGATGCTGAAACTCAAAGGGAGAGACGCCGTGACCGGTTCCGGTCATTTATTGCCAATCGTTTTATGGTTCGATCTGACAATCCTGCTGAAGATCCCCGAAATGCATTGATTGAATATGAGCGGGACAAACAGCGTTCCATGTTTAACTACTGGTGGCGCTCCATCAGTGACGGGCTGATGGATACCATTCGCCGATAAATAAGTAAACTACTCTCCCGCAGATACCAACTGGATGGTGTGGCCAAAAAAAAGTGCATTGGCAAATAATTTGTTTTTACCATACCAGAACGCTCTGAAATTGGGATTATCTACAAAACTTATGACCCTGCCGTTTCCGAATCGGTTTACGATAACCGATGCTGTATTTTCTGACATCTCGAGGTTGTAATCAGAAATATATCCGCTTGCGAGCGGATCATCGGTAAGGGTTAATGGTGTGGCAAATGGATTCTCCGGTGGATCAAAAAAGAGGGTGCTGTTCCTGAAAACATGGATATTCTCCCTTCTGTAACCATACCCAACAGGATGCGTTACATCAAGCCTCCCATTAAATATGGAGCCTCCAATAACCTGTGCCCCTCTTGCCGCCTGTAAATCAACATAGGGGATATTCCGGTCGTAACTATATTCTTCACCTTCTTTTCGGTCAATATTGATGATTTCTCTGTTTCGTGCCCAGGTAATAGCGTTTTTTTGCAGAATGAGAACCCCGCCGCTTCGAAGCCAATGTTTGAGGCTTTCCACATCGCTGTCGGTAAGGTCATTATAATTACCCTGGGTCATGATAATTCGATTGTAACGGCTCAGGTCTGTATTGCCAAACCGATGTTTGTCAATGATGGTTAGCGGAATCCGGTAGCGCTGATCGAGCTGATGCCAGATTTCACCCACTTCCAGGTTGCTGATACCGGGGCCGGCAAGTATGGCAACCCTTGGCTGTTCGAGGTTGTTCATGCCCGGGCTCCCCAAATCTATCCCTGCCGCCGAGAGGCCGCGGGTTATGTTATAAATGTTGACGCCATCTTCTTTAGCAGCTTCCACAAGAGTATTGAAAATTTCTTCTTCACTTACGTTTTGTATTCCGAGTGCCACAAGTATGGAACCATAGCTGAATTCCTTCGGGCCTTCTGTAGTTATTGCAGTTAGTGGTCGTGAAGCCACTTTTGTTCTGATACCCAATTTTTGCAGCCGATAAAGTGTGCGGGGGGCATAATACTCGTCCCACTCAAACATATAAGCGTAATTACTTCTGCCACCTGCCACTGATCCGGCCGGTAATTCAGGACCAATAATCCTGTTGCCCAGTAAACTCTGGTTAAACTGCCTTTGGTTCAGCTCTGCGAATGGCATATTAAAAGCAAAAGGAAGCGTCCATGTGGAGATATCGTAAAACAGGCTGTCCGGAAATTCGATGCGACGCTCAAACATCGCTTCGATAAATTTATACTCGGCCTGAGCAACGGGTATTACAAGTGCACGGCCTGCTCTAAATTCGTTTCCGTCTACCTGTAAATCGCGGGAGAGTTCGTACATTTCCACGTTGTGATGGCTGAGCAGGTCGGCCAGGTGAAAATTTCTTCCACGATCATAAGCATCTCCAACTACGATTGCTTTTATCTGAGCATTATCTGCCTCGTTACGCATATCACGGTAATAACTTCGCCTGTATTCGTGCAGATCAGCCCGCAGGGCATGCGAGCCTTCTACAGTGGATAAAGAAGTTAAGAACTGATTTCGAATGGTAAATGGGAATTCAATAACTCCGTGAATACTCTCCTGGGCATGACCGCGGGAGCTTGCCTGCTCAAATAAAATGCCTACCGATCCGAATACATCCGGGTATGTTGAACCCTTTCCGTAATAAAAGTCATCGAACACCTCTTTGGTATAATAGAGAACCTGCGCTTCATCGAGAATATCGGCATGATATTCGGCAATAGCCGCGGTTAAATCCTGATTGATCTGAGGTGTAAGCGGATGGGTTCTGTCGGGTATGCCCGGCTGGAAAAAGTAGGTGGCATTGGGTCCCATTTCATGGTGATCAGTGAGCACATTCGGCCGCCATTCGTGAAATTTGCTGATACGACCCCGGCTTTCCGGATGTACAACAGGCATCCAGTCCCGGTTCAGGTCGAACCAGTAGTGATTGGTACGGCCATTAGGCCATACTTCGTTAAACTCACGGGAGGCAGGATCTGTTACCGTTGTTGCACTTTTGTGCATATTTACCCAGGTTGCAAAACGGTTCAGCCCGTCCGGATTCAGGGATGGATCAATCAGGATAATCGCATTTTCAAGAAGCTCATCTATTTTCTCCCCCTGCGCAGCAGCATAGTAGTAGGCGGTGAGCATGGAAGCGTTTGAACCGCTCGGCTCATTTCCATGAACGCTGTAACCAAGGTTTACCACTACCGGCATTTTATTAAGTTCAAGATTTGCCGAACGATCAGGGTCTGTCAGGGAATGGTGATTTTCCATGATCTGATCCATATTGGCGTGATTTTCAGGAGATGAAATAGCAAGCAGCAATAACGGCCTGTTTTCATAGGTTCGTGCGTATTCGGAAAGAGTTACCCGGTCAGATGCTTCTGCAAGGGCATTCATGTAAAAAACCAGCTTGTCATGCGTTATGTGCCACTCACCCACTTCATGGCCAACTACTTCTGCCGGTGTGGGAATTGCAGGATCATACGTCACATCAACCGGAAGATAATAACTGAGATTGATTTGAGTATAGGCAATACATGGAAGGATGAAAAGATATAAAGATGTAAGTAAAATTTTATTCATTTGAACGAATGATAGCATTGAATGACCCTATGAGGGCTTAATGGTACACAAATCAGTTTGTATAGCGCAAATAAAACTGGCCCTGTTTTGTGTTAAATAAAATAAACAATCCTCTTTTTTAACATACCTATGTTAGTTTGAATGATTGCGGAGTTCGGGATGTGGGTTTTGGGTTACTTTTGGTTGTTGATGCCGATATCAACCTTTACACTTTTTAACTAAAATCTCTATCCAGATGATCAGGCTTCGATACGCGTAACCCGCAGTCCGGTTGCTAGTGTCATGCCAACGATGAAATGACGGTTACATCCCATGCTATCTGATGGCTGGTTATCTTTTCGTGAGCAGGTCAACAACGAGTAAATCACAAATTTTCAGCCCGTCAGGTGTCAGCTTCAGAACACCGTTTTCGAATATCAATGTTCCTCTTTCGGCCTGACTATAAATCCAGTTATGCTGTGCTGATGAAAATGTATAACCATATTGTTTATCCAGTATGGATGGTTCAACTCCCTTTTTCGTCCGAAGGCCAAGCATCAGGCGTTCTTCAGCAAGCGTAACCGGTTCCAGAGTTTCTCTTTCGGCCATATAATCCCCAGGTTCTCCTTTAAGATAACTTTTGATATCCGCCTTATTCACCCATCGTACTGCCGTGCCATCCTGCTGCCAAAATGAATGCGCCGCCGGGCCTAACCCAAGATAGTTGTGGTGATTCCAATAGTTGCTGTTATGAATCGCTTCGCGCCCCGGAATGCTAAAATTGCTCACCTCGTATTGCTGCATCCCGGCATTTTCAAGTAAATTCCGCAATAGGTCAAAATGTACTGATACCTCATCATCGTCAGGCGGTTTAACCCGGCCAAGCTCCACTTGTTTTCCTATACGGGTCTTAGGTTCAATAGTGAGTGAATAGGCTGAAATGTGCGGTGGGTTGAAAACAAGAAGCTGCTCAATATCCTCCTGCAACATCTCAACAGTCTGGCCGGGATTCCCATAAATAAGATCAGCCGAAAAATCCGGGAAATCAGTTTTTTCAAGGGCCTCCAGGGCCTGTATTGCCTCCTCCCTTGTGTGTGCACGATGCATGAAAGAAAGCAGTTCCGGCCGGAATGATTGTATCCCGATGCTTGCCCGTGTAATACCGAGATTTTTAATGGAGTTCAGATATTCTGGTGTAACATCGTCCGGATTGAGTTCCATGGTGATTTCAAGCGGTTCTATCCTGAACGTTTCGTAAAGCGAAGCAAAAATGTGCTTAAGTTGTGCTTCTGTTAGAAGTGAGGGCGTTCCTCCGCCAAGATAAACGGTTTGAATGGTTTCATCGCAATAATGTTTTCCTTCATAACTGCGAATTTCATTCACAAGAGAATCCACAAAATCCGGGATTAGCTGCTTGCGTGTGATAAAATAAAAATCACAATAACTGCATGCCTGCCTGCAAAATGGAATATGAATATAAATGCCTGCCATGTAAATAAACGATCGGAAAATTTTTTAACAAAATTACGCAATAGAATACAGGGTGCCAGTATTTACTTGCCTTTGGTGCGGCATAAAATGCATTGCCCTAAGCACTTTATACTCCTGTTTGAATGATTTGTGATTTTCGATCTTGCATACATCGCATTACTGCAATCGGATATTGAAAATCGTATATCAAATTAACATGAATGGTACCCGTTTACTCCGGTCCTTAAGTAGAAGTAAAATATTTATGAGTTACTCTTGGGTGAATAAAATGGATTTTTCTTATACACATCCACCCGGCGGTACGTTCGCTGATATTTTACGTAGTTTTCAGCATTTTTTTTGATGGAAGCAATTTCCTCATCCGACAGCTTTCTCACCGGCTTGGCAGGCACCCCCATGTAAAGCCATCCCGATTCAAGGATTTTAC
>SKKO01000291.1 GCA_007123715.1 Balneolaceae bacterium
ATAATACATCTGTTTCAATTAATGCATTTGGCGGCAGGTTTTATGAACCGGGAAGCGACAGAAGTATAAGGGCAGGCCTGCGGCTCGATTTATTTTAAACTTCTTCGAAAGAATATGGAAATCTGATCTGTCAGGATTTTAATAAAATCGGGATACTGGATTCGTTGTGGTTTAAGGGTTGAACAAGAGTAAACCTGTCCCAACTGGATCTCAATGGTAGCGTACGCTCTGCACTCAACAGCAACAGTCCAACAATCCAAAGCCAAAAGAAGCCCCTCGGGACAGTCCCACACTTAAACACGTCCTTCCATAATCCCCTCGACCAGGTTTCTCATATTTCCTGATACCCTCGCTCGGGGTATATTTTTCGGAAGCTTTCCATCCGTCAGCTAAAGCAGACGGCAATTGTATCGTATTAAGTTTGGCCTCCCCTTCGATATTCATAACATGGACAGATTTACTCTATGCACTCAACAGTTTCACAATTCAACATTCGATATTCATGGTGCTGCAATGTCATAAAAAAGCATTTTCAAGTTTTTACAAGTTTTATTGCTAAAATGATTTCCAGGGAGTATCTTAGCCGATGATGGTTATGGTTGAGTTAAACTCATGCCAAGCTGTTTCAAACTATCAATGGGAACTTAGTTGGGAATTTTTATATGGAAAACCGTGAAGTAGGAACTGTTAAATGGTTTCATAATGGTAAAGGCTACGGATTTATCACAAGGGAAGGTGGTGAAGACGTTTTCGTACACTATTCCGAAATTCAGAGTGATGGATTTCGAAAGCTTACCGAAGGAGAAAAAGTAGAATTTACTTTGGCTGACGGCGACAAAGGCCTTCAGGCAAAAGAAGTAATTCCTATACAGTAATCAACCGTTGCGTCATCATGTATCGCAACGAATAATACTGATTTCTTTCAATGAGGTGGCTAAAACATATAGCGATTGATTTATTAGCCACTCTGGTAATCGCGATAGTTGTTTTTTTTGATGAAACAGCCCTGTTGAAATATGTACTTTACATATATACGGGGCTGATGGTTATAGCTCGCCTTATCTCACTGCTAAATAATGATTTCAGGGCTATTACGAAACGGAAGGTATCAGAAGCACCCGTCTGGATGTATCATTTTCTCTATTTTTTGAATGTTGCATTTCTGATAATGGGCCATTTTTATATTACCGGAACCGCATGGGCATTTATCTGGGCAGTGGCTTATTATGTTCACCAGAAGAACATCCAATAATTTACGAATCTCAAAGATTCATCATTCGTAATGAATGTTCAATTCTTCTGTTTTGTTCTTCTCAGAAAATCTGGACTATGATCTATTATCGCGCAATATTATTAACGCTGACTCTCAGCCTGAGCACTTTTGCCTGTCAGTCACAAAACCGGTCACCGGAACCGGTAGTAACTCATCACGATCATGAAGTATTCCTGAACCAAATTACCTATACGATTGCTATGTCAGACTCAACGAAAAATGAAAAAGTAGTTAAAACGGATGAAGAATGGAGACAGTTGTTGTCATCCGATGAATATCGAGTTCTCCGGAATCATGGAACTGAATTGCCATGGGCTAATAAATATAACAGCCATTACGAAGAAGGAGTTTATCTTTGCAAAGGTTGCGGGCAGCCACTTTTTCACTCCAAAACCAAATATAACAGCCGTTCCGGCTGGCCAAGCTACTGGGCACCCATACGTGAAGATGCCGTTATTGAAAAAGAAGACCGCAGCTTTTTTATGGTTCGTACCGAAATTTTGTGCAGCAGATGTGAATCGCATCTCGGCCATGTATTTGATGACGGCCCCGATCCATCCGGCCTTCGCTATTGCATGAACTCCGCTGCCCTGCATTTCACACCAAAAGATGAACCAGCAAATTAGCCATCTTCATTTTCACCACACATTCTCTTTCTTAATTGAATGGATCAGAAATAGGGTGCTTTTACGAATTTAATGGGAAAAGACTGCATACAGAGAATCAATGAATACCTTCAATTCTATTGATACCATTATTACCCGATGGATGGCAACATACGGCATCACAGTTTTGAGATATAGTATCGGGTTAATTTTTATCTGGTTTGGGGGTCTCAAATTTTTCCCTGGACTCAGTCCGGCCGAGCAGCTTGCCGTCTCTACCATAGAGCTGCTTACCTTCGGCCTGATACCTTCATTTACCGCCCAATTACTTCTTGCATTATTTGAGGTTGTTATCGGATTCTTATTAATAAGCGGAAAATTAGTTCGTCTCACAATTTTGCTTCTCCTGATGCAGATGGCAGGTACCATGAGCCCGATAGTTCTGTTTCCAGATGTGGTATTTACAAAAATCCCTTATGCGCTGACCATTGAAGGCCAGTATATTTTCAAAAACTTTGTGGTGATCAGTGCGGCTCTCGTAATCGGTGCTACAGCACGCGGCGGAAAATTAAAGGCCGATCCTGATTTCGTTTAGCTTTGATTCTGGCGCTTTGTAAATTGAGGAAAATGATAACCGGTATTTCACAACAAAATTATGTCCAATATAAAAAACTCCCGCCGTGCACAGCGGATTACAGAAGCGAAATTTGACCCTCGTCTCAAAACTTACACATTTTGGGGAACAACCATTTCTATGGTTATTACTATTGTCGGAATTGTGATTGTACCTTTTTGGCTCATATTCGGGAAAATATATGTGAATCGGTATTTCGACAATCTATTTTGTGAACTCACAACCCGGGCTCTTCATTTTAAAAAAGGGATCTGGTTCCATACCGAACGTACCATTCCCCTTGATAAAATTCAGGATCTTACATTCAAGGAAGGACCCATGCTGAGATATTTTGGCCTCAGTTACCTCAAAATTGAAACAGCCGGGCAGAGTGTACAGGGAATGGCGGATATGACCTTAACCGGCATCATGAATGCCAGAAATTTCAGGGAAATGGTACTTGACCAGCGCGATCTCATTACAGACAAGCAATCTCCTTCAATCGTATCCGTATCCGAAAGAAAGGATAGTGATCATGAACTTTTGCCGCTCTTATTGGAAATCCATGAAACATTAAAAAAAATCGAACAGAAAACCGGGTAATCAGTTTTCAGCATCTGAATTTATTACGGCACCATACCTGAGTATTTCATTATTCCTAAGTTCGACTAAAAAATCACTTTGTTGGAATCCCCTCTTCCTGTTTTGTGCAACGCATGACCCTGATTTGAAGGTTTTGTACCGGTTATCTGCTCAAAACAATCCGCATCGCGGATGACCGATTTTTTATAGCCTCGGCACTGTTGGCTCGAACTCTGTACGTTTTTAATTCAGGATGGTTTTGGAAGCTATTTTTCGATTGTAAATTTTAAACAGGCCCATTACAACAGCCCATTGAAGCAGTACCGTTGCAACAGAATAGGTGCTTAACGGATTAAACCATGTATCGGGTGCAAACTCAAAAGCACTGAGATAAATCCACCAACCAAGCAGGGTAATCACTTCTACAGGAATAACGTACTTCAGGATAATCGTCCACCATTTGCCAAGTTTTACCCGGCTCTCATCAGTATTCACGAGTGTTGTGCGAAACTTTTCGGCACCGAATTTAATTACTGCAAACGAAATGAATCCCCCGGAAACCATCAGTCCTAAGCCCCATACAAAATCCTGGTTCGCAAAAAAATCGAGAGAGATAGCTGAGGGCAATCCAAACAGAAAGCCTGCAGTGCATACGCCTATGGTTGCTTTTGTGCGGGTAACACCCATATCCACAAACACCTTGGTGGCCAGTTCTATCATGGAGATAAGAGAACTGAATGCTGCAAATGTAAGCCCAAGAAAAAACAGGATAGCAAAAATTTTGCCACCTGCCATATTACTGAAAAGCTGGGGCATCCACATGAAGGTTAGGCCGGTTGACGCAGGTCCCGAAGTTTTCATTACATCAAGAATTTCCCCGTTGCTCATTTGTGAACCTAATGTGCCAAATACAGTGGAAAAAATGATCACTGCCGCCATCAGCGAAACCAGGTTATTGCCAATTCCGGTTTGAAATGCGCTGATAGTGATGTCATCGCGCATACGCATATAGGCGCCATAGGTAAGTATTAAGCCCCATGCCGCGCCCGTATCCCATGCATTTTGTGTGAGTGCTTCAAGCCAAAGGCCCGGCTGTTTAAGAGACGACCAATCCGGTGTAAACAAATAGGCAATTCCTGCACTGCTTCCGGGGAGCGACATTGCCTTGATGAGTGAAATAACCAAAACCAGCAAGAGTGAAGGAATAAGTACCATGTTTATCCGCTCAATACTTTTAACTCCCTTCAGGATAATCAGAGCACCGCAGAACATCATCAGTGCATGAAATACTGATGGTAATGTTGAACTTTGAAATCCGGTCCATACAATATCAGCCTCTTCCACACTTTGCGGGAGGACATTGAAAATGGACTCAAGAAGATAATATGCACACCAGCCGGCAACAACACTGTAATAAAACATGATGGCTGTGGCAACAAACCCGATGAATGAACCCATCCATGCAAACTTCTCCCCCACCATTAAGATAAAAGAACCGATCACACCTTTTCTGCCACTGCGTCCGATACCGTATTCAGCAATAATAAGGGGTATAGACCACATCAAAAGAAAAACTGCCCAAGCCACAAGAAATGCGCCGGCACCATCTTCCGTACCGTTTTGGGCTGCAATGCGCGGAAAACGCCAGATATTACCGGTTCCAACCGCAATCCCGAGAACACTCAGGATCAGCCCCAGTTTAGTGGAAAAACGTTCACTTTTCAGGTTGGCAGAATTCATTCGTACGAGTCTATATCAGCAGTTTTGTCCGCCTTGTTGATAACCAATTTTTAAATCAGAAACAAATGGCAGATTGATCATCAAAAACCATTGCGCTTTCAAACAATGATTCGGTATCTTGATTGTTTATTTTATTTTTTTCAAAAATAGTTGGGTACAACTGCCCGTTAATGTAGCCTGTTTTCAGCCATCGAATCGGGCAGCATTATTCACAATTTACAGCAACACAAACTACATGGATTTATCTGCAATTTTCGCACAGCATCGCACGCGGAATCTGTTTTTTGCAACCATCAGTTTTACATACGCCTTTATCATTTATGTGATGACAGTGGCTCCAACGGCTTCTTTCTGGGATCCGGCCGAGTATATAGCCATCTCTCATACCCTGCAGGTAGCCCACCCTCCCGGCTCGCCTTTTTTTGCACTTGTTGGCAGGGTAGTATCCATGTTTATTCCTGCTGATTATGTGGCACTGAGCATTAACATGATCAGTGTTACAGCCTCTTCCTTTACCATTATGCTGCTCTACCTCATTGTTGTACGGTTAATACAGGAATGGAAAGGACCTGCCGATGCGATGGACACTATGGACTTAATCGGGCTGTACAGCGGCGGCTTGTTCGCATCTCTCACATTTACGGTCACTCATACTCACTGGTTCAATGCTGTTGAAGCCGAAATGTACGCCTCTTCCATGTTTTTTACTGCCCTTGTGGTTTGGCTTGCGCTGAAATGGGCATCCAATCATGATCAACCTTATTCCGAAAGATGGCTGATTCTCATCGCATACATTTTCGGGCTTGGAATCGGAGTTCACCTGCTCAATTTACTGGCGCTGTTTTTTGTAGCTATGATCGTTTACTTCAAACGAATTAAGTTTACGTTCCTCTCATTCCTTGCAATGATGGGTATATCCATTTTGGGGTTCCTCACGATCTATCCCGTTACGATTATTCTTATTCCAACATTTGCAGGCCAAATCGGCGGAATAACTTATGGCCTTATCGGGCCGCTCACATTTGTCATACTTTTTGTACTGGCTGTTGCCTATGGTATTTACTTCACTCATATAAAAGGATACCGTATTGCGAACATGATATTAATGGCATATATGATGATCATTATCGGCTATTCGAGTTATGCACTGGTGATAATTCGTTCTCAGGCTGAGCCGCCTATTGATGAAAACGATCCATCTACCGTGGAAGCTTTTGTAAGTTATCTGAGCCGTGACCAATACGGGACTTCTCCTCTCATGCGGGGGAATACATTCGACAACCGTACCGGCTCAATCGATCGCTCAAGTGAAGTCCTTTTTCCGAGAAGACATTCGGGGCAGTCTCACCATCTCGACTATTATGCTAATTTCAGTTCCGACCTGGAGTATTTCCTCAACTACCAGGTAAATCATATGTATATGAGATACCTCTTCTGGAATTTCATTGGAAGGGAAGCCGATGTTCAGGATGCCGGATGGTATTCCGGATTTACCGATACGCGCCACCGCGGTAATCCCGCCAATTCGGGTTACTTTTATCTTCCTTTTCTCCTTGGTTTACTTGGAATGCTGTATCATTTTAAAAATGATTGGCGCCGCGGGCTATCCATTTTTGCACTGTTTATCTTAACCGGTCTCGCAATCATATTTTATCTGAACCAGACTCCATTTGAACCCCGTGAAAGGGATTATGCTTATGTAGGTTCTTTTTTCTCCTTTGCCGTATGGGTTGGGCTTGGTGCAACCGGAATAGTTGAATTACTGAAAGACACTTTTGGAAATAAAAAAGCAATCGCTTATGGTACCCTCACATTGATGTTTTTTGCCGTGCCTGGCTGGATGCTCCATCAAAACTGGCCCAGCCACGATCGCAGTGAGCGATACGTGGCGCGCGATTATGCCTACAATCTCCTGAACTCCCTTGAATCAAATGCCATCATTTTTACAAATGGCGATAATGATACTTTCCCGCTCTGGTACATTCAGGAAGTGGAAGGAGTGCGTACCGATGTTAGGGTGGTAAATTTGAGCCTGCTCAATACAGACTGGTATATCCGCCAGATGCGCGACAGGCAAACTCACGAATCGCTTCCACTCGCAATCACTCTTACCGATGAACAGATCGAACACATGACCACCCGCCTAGAACTTCACCAGCCGGGAGATTTTGTAGTGCCGGTAAGAAAAGACCTGCTTTCCACAGTATTTGAAGCCCTTCCGGAACAACTTGAAGATCCAAACGGAACATTTTTCAGGGATGGCGGATTTCCTGAAGACATATCCATAAACGACATGCTGCATAACCAAATCCGGATGGCAGTCCCGTTTTCGGTTCCGGTCGAAGAACTTGACGATGAAGTACGCTGGTTTGTAGAGGGCCGGCCAGCCGGCAGAGACTCACAGGGTAATGAGAGATTTTTCCTGCAAACACAAGATAAAATGGTACTTCACCTGATCGAAAATAATATGTGGCTGCGCCCGATTTATTTCGCAAACACGGTTTCAAGAGACGGCCAGCTCGGGCTGGATGATTATTTCCAGTTTGAAGGAAAAGCATTCCGGATTGTACCGTTAAGGCGTCCATCCGGTCCGTTCGGTTTTGTGGATACAGAGGTGCATGCTGAACGGCTTTCCAGTTTCAGGTTTGAACGATGGAATTCACCTACTGTATATTTTGACGAAAATATACGCAGGATGCTAGGCAATTATCGCTATGGATTCACTCAGCTTGCCGATGCCTATATTGAAAAAGGAGATGTTGAATCGGCGGCTTATTGGCTGAGATTTGGCGAAGATAACATCCCCTTCCGAACCGTTGAGCATGACTGGACAGTTTCGACACTCTATGCTTTCCGATACATGAGAGTCGGTGAAGAGTTACGGGCAAATAACCTCGCATTCTTTATTGCAGAACGCCTGATGCACGAACTTACATATGATATGATAGACCTTGATAGTATCGAAGCGCGCATCGAAAACCTGGATAATGACATTCGGCAGGCACGGGCACGAGCAAGAACCGACAGGGCACAACGCCTGAACAGCCGGCAGCAGCGCCTCCTGCGCCAAAGAGAATCCGTTATTCAGGACATCAGCTGGTCGGTAAGCCGAATAACCATACTACAAAATATCTTTTTTGAAAACGGAGATGAGGAAACAGCCGAATATCTGCGCATCCAAGTAGAACGAATTACGGATGGCAGGCTCGACATGCCGGAAACGATTGAGGAAAGCAGAGAACAGATCCGGATGTTTGGCCTCTAATTGGCAGATAGAATTTAAAATCTTATAATCAGATTGTATATTACATACACAATTTTCATTCAACTTCACCGGCCATGATACACGAATTTTCTAAAGAGACGATCTTACTCATCGGAAAAGTACTGGGATGCAACCCCAAAAAGCTCGGTGACGATGTATACCGGATAGAAATGGTGAATGATGAAGACGGGAGAAAACTGGCACTGGAGATATTACTTGGTATTAAGATTGACGGTAAAAAAATGAATATGATATCTGTTTACTCGGGAAGTACATTTATTCAGCTCCATAACTGTACAGCATTTATCCCAAGCGATTTGTTGAAACAGGTTACTTTTTTCGGAAAATCCGGAGGATATACTTCCGGGCTTATCGTGGAACAGGGCGCCGGTTGCAGCCTCTATGCAAACGTAAATGACAGTGTACTAACCGGTGATTTTACCAAACTTCCCGAAGATGTAATGATGTGTGGTGTAGCCCTTTCTTTAACGGATACACTCGATTCGGATGATTTTTCATTCGATGATGAAACCATTTCCTGAAATACCTCACTCTTCCGAAGGTCCCGCCCTAACGGTATCAAATACATCGGGCATTTCCATTCCCGTTGAATCAGAACTGCTTCAAACCCTTGCGGGTTTCATCGAAGCAGAAGAAAATGTTCGTTTTCAACAAATTGAACTTGTTTATATTGATGAAAACGAAATGATTCAAATAAACCGGGAATACCTGGGAAAGGAATATGTAACAGATATTATTACATTCCGCCTGGATGAAAATGAACATAACATGGCTATTGAAGGCACACTGTTTTGTTGTGCCCGGCGTATCACTGAACAAAGTACAGAATTCGGAACCGACATAAAGAGTGAATTCTATCGCATCTTTATCCATGGCCTGTTACATCTTGCAGGTTATGAAGACGCTCACCACGATCTGAAACATCAAATGACTGCCCGCGAAGATCATTACCTTGAACAATTAAACAGCCTGCTTTGACAGAATCCGTTTATACGCTCCTTATTGTGGAATCACCCGTCGTGGCAGGGATCATACAAAATGTTTGTCCGTCATCCGTTTATGTACTGGCCACCGGCGGATATTGCTGGCAGCCGGAATACGACCCTTTAAAACACCGCCTGAAAGCTGTTGCAGATCCTGAAAAATCCGCCATTCGTAAAGAACTGAAAGAGCAGGCGCAATGGGCCAACAGTGTAATCATAGCAGCAGATTCCGACCCCGCCGGTGATTTTATTACCTGGTCCATAGCAACATACCTGAAGAAACCGGGTATGAAACGAACTTTCCTGCAAAGCCTTAGTAAAACGGGGATCATTGAGATGCTGAATGAATCGCGGGAGTTCGATGCAACCATTCTCGAAACCCGCCTTCTAAAAAGCTTCATGATACGGCAAGAATGGAAACGATCGCGAATGGTTCCTGACTTCCAACTATCCGGCCTCATCTCCATATTTGGCCATGCCAAAACGTACAGGCATTTTTTGGATGAAAACGGCACTCTTTTTAAATGTTCATCACCATTAAATATGGCTCCCGATGAGTGGATTCCCGTTATTACAGATGCTTCTAATGATTACTACTGTATCGGAAAACCCCTTTCCACATTCGATCTATTGGGGAAAATAGTTAGCAATCACCTTGCAGTATCTTATCAGGAAGCTCAGGATTTGCTGCAGGAATTGTTCCGGACAAAACTTCCTTTTAGCGATGAATCACTCATCAGCTATCCGCGTACTGGGGCAAAGGCATTTTACAGCGAAACATGGAATCATATCCGTCAGCAATATATCAGGTTCGGATCCCAAAACGAACTCAAGCCTGTCTTTATGCAGGAAATTGCCGATACTAATACACCGCATGAGAGTATTCACCCAATCAACCTGGCTTTAACACCTGATAATATATCCGGCGAGCTATCCGGCTCATTGGGTAAACTCTATCGGTTGATTTATGAACATACCCGCACAAGTATTACCATGCCCGTAAAATGTAAACAGGCGTTTACAAATCAATTGCAATCCGGGGTTTACTTCTATTCAGCCGATGGCAGAGCTATCCCGGAATCCGGGCTCTCTCTGCGGCCGGTTTACACCACCAGTGATCTGGGATTATTGCTTTATGATTTGGGAATAAGCAGGCCATCAGGTTTTGGTAAAGATCTTGATGACTGGGAAAGCAGGGGCTGGATTGTCATTGAAAAGGATATCGTTACACCTGGAGAACACGTCCTGAAACGTTTCAACCACGCTGAGTCACTTTTTAATAAACTGAAAAAGTTAAATCTGTTCACAGATAGTGATACTTTTTCGGATATCGAAACAGTAAAGAGAATTATTTCGTCTTAGTTGGTAAATCTTACCCAATGATGAGCTCAAATAATAAAAGCAACATTTCCGACAATCCCCAAAATAACCAGTTTGAAAAACTGAGTGATCTCCTTACAACTCATCTCGAATTCGATGAGAATGAACCGGCCGTAAAAAGTGTACAGAGATTAAAAAAGCCTGATAAAACTCCAAAATTACGAATTCTGTCTATCCTGAAGCCTGTACCCTGGCTCCTTTTAGCACTGTTTATCTTCTCTTTTCTATGGGATTTTAATGGATATATGGTCTCAATATTTGGCATTCAGTTACATTTCGAGGGAATTCTGAGGATTATCTCGGTAAGCGGCATGATCGGTTTTCTCACAAACTGGATTGCTATCACCATGCTATTCAGGCCCCTCAAAAAACGCCCGCTTTTGGGGCAGGGTTTAATTCCGGCTCACAAAGAACGGATTGCATACCGGCTTGCAAGGGCAGTTTCGGATGATCTGATCAATCCTTCCCTGATTCAGCAGAAAATTCACGAATCGAAGGCCGTAACCCGGTACCGCAGGCTTGCTCTGATGCATGTTCGCAACGTAACATCCAGACAGAGCTTCAGAAACGATTTAAAAACATGGATTCTTGAGTATATTTCATCACAGGTACACGATCCTGTTTTCAGAAAAAAAATATCAGCCCATATATTGGCCGAACTTGATGAAGCTCTTCAAGACAAAATTCTTGAAAAAGCCGCCCTCAAAACCTATTCGTTTTTCCGGGGTCAGACACTTGAAGAATTTATCGAAGATCTCCTCACAAAAGTCCCTGTAACCGCTGAAAGGTCTATCGTTTTTATTGACGAATATCTCGACGAGCTGCCCGCCCGTATCGAAAAAAACAGCGAAAAAATTGATGATCTTATAACCCAGGGTGTTTACAAACTTGTAAACCAGCTTAATGTTCAAAAGCTCGTAGAAGAAAATCTCAGAACATATGATGAGGAAAAACTGGAAAACATGATCCGCAATGCCACCAATGAGCAACTCAAAACCATCCAGTATCTCGGGGCGGTTCTGGGAACCATAGGCGGATTCGTTATCTGGGAACCCCTTCTCAGCCTTGCATTTCTCAGCCTGGTATTCGGCGCTGTATTTTTGGTCGACTGGCAGTTGTACAGGTAATATTCATTTACTACTTCTACAAAAAAACGGGTAAACTATTCAAAGTTTTTTTTACTTTCGTGCAATAAAATAACTCCTGCCAATTTAATGAACCGTAAAAAATTTCTGCAACAAAGCTCAGCAATGGGGCTTGGATTTGCCATTAATCCTGCAAACATTGTCTCTTTAAAGAAAAACCCTGCTTCTCCCAAAATAAAACCTTCAAACGGAAAAAAAGTAGTTGTCGCAGGGGCCGGAATTGCTGGCCTGTGCTGTGGTTACGAACTCATGAAACGGGGCTATGATGTTATTGTCCTGGATGCTGATGGCCGCCACGGCGGACATGTTTACACAGGAAGGGACGGGCTATCCGATGGGCTGTACGTTGATTACGGTGCTGAGGGTTTCACAAAGCCCGGTTATGAGAAATTCTGGAAATATATTGATGAATTTGAACTGCCTGTTTTGAAATATCAGCACAGGATAAACAGGCTTACCCGGATTGAAGACCACTACTACACTGACAATGAAATCTGGTCCCGGCAACATGACAGGGCAACAGAATTGGGGGGTTTCAACGAAAAAGAGAAAAAATTTCTCTCCTCAAACCCAATCTGGAATCTAGAAACCCTTTACCTGCAGCCCTACTGGGAAAACTTTCAAAGCGAGTATAAACCTTTGGGTATCGGTTATGATCACCTAGATCATATTTCCATTTCTGAGGTCTATAAACAAGATGGAGCATCACCGGCTGCGTTAGACCGGCTCGGGGGCGCCCGGACGTCCGCCCTCTTCCAGATCTGGCAATCCTACATTTTGCACGTAAGGGGCATCCCGCTTTACCACTCTGACATGCTTTACAGAATTGAAGGCGGAAACCAGAAAATGACCGATGCATTCGCATCAAGACTGGGTGAAAGGGTGTTGCTCGACAGCCGGATAACAGAAGTTGAGCAGGGAAACTCCGGGGTTAAGGTAACCTTCGAAGAATTCGGGGAAACCAGGGTGATGGAAGCTGACTTTCTGGCAAATTGCCTGCCTGTACCCGCATTACGAAATATTCTTTTTACACCTGATCTGCCATCCGAAAAACGTTACGTCATTGACAATTTGGCCTACGATTCGTACCCCAGATTCGCCTTCCAGGCCCGGTCGAAATTTTGGCTGGAAGATAATCTGTCGATCAACCTAAATTTTAACCACCCCGGACTCAACAATATCTGGCAGGTTGCCAATGAGGTAGACACACATCGGGCTGTATTAATGGCAACAGGGCCGGGAGGGACATCTCCTCTTCGTGCCCTGCATACGTTTAAACAGCTCTACCCCGGCAATTCATCCAATATCACCATAGAACAGGCTCTTGTAAAAGACTGGACTGCCGATCGATTTTCACCAAGCTGCGAAAGGCTCGCTTTTCCAATTGGTACCCTGGCAAGCTTCTGGCCGCACACACTTACACCGTTCGGCAAAATTCACTTTGCCGGCTCCTATGCTGACAACAACAACTGGGGTATGGAAGCAGCCACAAATTCCGCTAACAGGGTTGTTCAGGAAATAGAAGAGGGTTCATAATATTTTTGATCAGCCATTCTATGAAATCCGAAATATCTAAAAACTCCTTTTTAGTTTTATCCCTTATATTCCTGCAATTTACCTTTATTACTCCCGGCAATCA
>SKKO01000212.1 GCA_007123715.1 Balneolaceae bacterium
CAGTTGCAAAATTTATTTGCATAATGAGTTCTGCGCAGCGGCTGTTGATGGGTGTCTATGCTGAAATGGGCAAATGTATAAATGTTAATATGCTACACCGTTTTTTAAATGAAAATTCATGTCATTTTAAGTATCAACATCTCAAAACTCAAAACTTATTCACCTCACCGAAACCGGTTTCCACCCTCCCATTCTTTTATAATATAATCGGATACCCAGTAACCAAGAGCCATAATATTTAGTACGGGATTAAACCCTCCGTTGGTCACATGAAGGCTTCCGTCAGCAATAAAGAGATTATCCACATCGTGAACCCGGCCATATTTATCGGTAACCGATGTTTGCGGATCATTTCCCATTCGGCAGGTTCCCGACTGGTGCTGGCTCCCGCTTACTCCTGTTCCCGGAATACCTTTCCATGTTTTGTAAGCCCCGGCTGCCTGAAGCCATTTTTCGGCTTTATCAGCTATAAACTCTGCGGTTTTGATATCTTCATCCAGTTTAAATCCGGAAATCTTCGCTACCGGCATCCCCCAGTGATCCAGCACATCCGGCGCCACTTCGACCCTTGATTCAAAGTTGGGCATTTCCTGGACGGGGCCACGGATACTTGCATTCTTTCGATAGTTTGTTTTTTGAAATTCCTTATGCTCACGGCCCCAGCGTGCACTTCCCGGAGGACGATAACCGCTGCTATATGCAAACGGTAATTTAATAAATTCATTGGCGAGCATCGCTCCTCCCGTTATACCCGGATTGTTGTGCACAAAATCGCAGATTGCGACACTTGCCCCCGGGCCAAAATCGTCATAGATCTCCTCCTCAAAAAGTCCATCAGCACCGCAGTAAGCGTGTCCCTGCAGGTTCCGCCCCACCCAGTCGTGGCGGTTGCCGATTCCGTTCGGATGCAGCCGGTTTGCTGAATTCAGCATCAGCCGTGGTGTTTCCGTAGCCGATGCAGCCAACACCACAATATCTGCCGTCTGGGTTTGTTTCTTGTCTTCCTTGTCAAAATAGGTGACCCCTGTGGCCCGTCCCTGGTTGTTCATCGTAATTTCGACAACCTGGGCATGGATTCTCAGTTCACAGTTCCCCGTTGCAACAGCCATCGGAATCACAGTATTCTGGGTCCCGTTTTTGGCATCCACCGGGCATGCAAAACCCACACAGTGGCGAACATGAACACAGGCCGGCCGGCCGTTATATTCCACCGAGTTTCGCAGCATTGGGATAGGAAAGGGATGGTACCCGATTTTTTTTGCGGCGGCTTCCAGCATTTGGGCTTCCCTGTTGTGCGGAAATGGCGGCATGGGGTGCGCCTTCCTGCGCCAGGGGGCAAACGGGTTTTGGTAATCATCACCGGCTACACCGATTTCCCATTCTGCTTTTTCATAGTATGGTTCCAGATCGGCATAGGTTACGGGCCAATCTTCAAGTGTGGATCCGGGTATGTGCCCGTAGGTGGATTTCATGGTAAAATCTTCTTCCATAAATCTCCAGGCCATAGCTCCATAACTCACTGTACCGGAACCTACACAAGCTGCGTTGTTGTGATAGGCCCAGTCATTAGGATACACAATCCGTTCATTACCGTTCTGGTCAACTGCCACACGACGGTATCGTTCATTATCCGGGCCAAAAAAGCAGGCCAGCGGAAATGATCTCTGTGCAGTAAGCTCATCATCACCGTGGGCCGCATAGTGCGCCCATCCTCCCCTTTCAAACAAAACTACGGATAGGCCGGCTTCACTCAGTTCTTTCGCCACCACTCCGCCGCCGGCACCGGATCCCACTACGATCGCATTTACATGTCTGTTTTCCATTATTCTCTGTTTCAATAAATTTGTTTGTTTCCCCCTCCAGGGATGGGTCGGGGGTAATTTTGCGGATCAGTATCAAGTCAATTAAAACAACCCGAGCATCCGGTAACTCACATAATCTTTATTCCCCCCATGTTCGGGGCTGCCGTAAAATCCCATCATGCAGTGGTTCCGGGCTGTATTAAAAAATGCGGACGGCGAAAACTGCTCCCAGCCACTGTCACCTGAGCGTTGGTTGTACCTCCCGGCTTCGACATCCGTCAGATATACAATCTGCTGCTCTTCATACAGATTCACAAAATCCCTCCCAAATTCGGCATGGCTTCCATTATTTAATGCGGGCAGACAGGTTTGATACATCTCCTTATCATGCTGCAAGTAACCATAAGGCCCGATTTGCCGGTCGATGAACCTCGTAACCCGTGCATCCCTGCCGCCATAAAAATTTCCGGGTGGAATAATACAGTCGGCCAGTGCATCCATTATTTCAGCTTCCTTATCCGTTAGTACGCGGTATGGATTTGCAGACAGAGCCGGTACCCCAACAATCCATGCACCACCAGCCCAAATCGCTGATGCTTTAAGAAACCCGCGCCTTGTAAGGCCGTCAGAAGATCTTTCCGTTTTCATATTTCACTCTCTACTTACTAGTAAACTCCCGATCGTTTCCGGATTCGGGAAAATATTTTGGCTATAAATCAACTTAGATCACTTTTATGAAAAACTCATAAATATGATCTATATAGATTAATACCCCTAACCTTTCTTAGCCCCTTACACGTTATCCTCATTTTTCTAGTGTCGTGTCAACATTAAAATAGCATAGGAGTCACTTCATTGATAACATAACACTAGCTTGCAGATCTGCTTTAAATTGATTTCTGCAGCAGCTTCAAGCGAATTCCCAGGTTAAAAGCAGCCAAATTACCTCTTAGCCTGATACTGCCATGAATTTAATAGATAGTAGCGAAGCGACCGAATACAGGATGGCGAAGTATCTGTTTGTTAATATCTTATATGCGACATCTTTTAGCAGCCGGACATCTCTTTGATGTTTTCAAACTATCAACTGATGAATTTCTTATTCTACTCTATTCAGGCGTATGGATTTCAGTTCAATTGAAGCTTTACCCGGAATTTCCGGCGCCTTGACTGTGACACGCTGATGGCCCTCTGATAATTCTATCACACCAAGATTTTTAAATGCCCAGCTCTCTTTTTCATAAACTTCACCACGAGGAAGCCGGTCCGGACTGTAAATGAATCCGGGATCATGAGCCTGATCGAAAACTCCTTCAACAGAATTTTCACCTACCGAAAATCTGACCCGGGTTCCCCTGTTCTCCTCTGCAACCGAATATTCTGCAATTACTTCATACGATCCGGGATTGCTCACATCAAGATACCACCATACGCTTGCATCGGTGCTTGTCCAGTTATCCAGCCAGTCGTTTGCCCACCCCGCTCCGTGATAGCCAATCTCCCCCTCAAAAAAGGCCTGCGGTGCGGGCAGCGTAATGTTGGGGGCTTCTTCGTAGCCAACCGGAATCCTCCTTTCTGATGGTAAATTCGCGGTTACATCCTCAAACCATTCGTAATAAGCCTGCCTTAAACTGTCAGCCAAAACAGGATGTAAATGTGTAATATCAAATCGCTCGCCTGGATCAGCTTTTATATCAAAAAGCTCCCACTCACCGGTATATCCGCTTACATAGCGATATCGGTTATTCCGAACTGAACCGGGATATACCTCCAGTGAATCCCAGCGTGAATGGTGAAAATACAACAGCCTGTCATCCGGAAAATCACTTTCCTGATCGAGCAAAAGTCCCGCGAAACTGATGCCGTCCAGCGGCTTGGTTTCAGGCTTTGGCATTCCGGTAAGATCAACAAG
>SKKO01000270.1 GCA_007123715.1 Balneolaceae bacterium
GATTACTTTTTGTACGCGCAGCGATATCCTGCCTAATCAGCCCATGCTTCAGCGTCGCTGTAGACCTCGGCAAACTCCACGCGGTTTCCATCTTTGTTTATCGTGGCCTCAAATTCTATAGCCTCAGTATCATCGTCACGCTGAATCAGTTGTTTTGCAAGCTGATTTACGATTTGGGTTTGCATCAGCCGTTTCAGCGGCCTCGCTCCATAAACCGGATCGTACCCCCTAACTGCCAGCCAATCTTTCACATTATCGGGAATAGATACCTTTACCCTGTTTCTTTCGAGCATTGCGTGAACCCTGCGAAGCTGAATATCCACAATACTTCGAATATGACTCTGATCAAGTGGGTGGAAAATCACGATATCGTCTATACGGTTCAGAAATTCAGGCCGGATGGCTTTCCGAAGCTGCTCCAGGAGCCTGGATTGCAGTGCAATGTAGGCTCCTTCGTCCAACTTGCCGGCTGCCTGCTCCAATTCCTCCGAAATAAGGTGCGAACCAATATTGCTGGTCATAATAATGATCGTATTGGTAAAATCGACGGTTACACCTTTATTGTCAGTAAGGCGCCCGTCATCCAGCACTTGCAGCAGAACGTTAAATGTATCTGGATGTGCTTTTTCGATCTCATCAAGAAGCACTACTGAGTATGGTTTTCTGCGAACAGCTTCCGTGAGCTGACCGCCTTCATCGTATCCCACGTAACCGGGAGGTGCACCTATCAGGCGGCTGACACTGTGTTTTTCCATATACTCACTCATATCAATACGAATCATAGCGTCTTCATCATTAAAGAGAAAATCGGCCAAAGTCCGGGCAAGTTCTGTTTTACCGACGCCGGTAGAACCAAGGAACATAAATGAACCAATCGGCCGGTTTTCATCTTGCAAACCTGCACGGGCACGCCTAACCGCATCCGAAACAGCTTCGATGGCCTGATCCTGTCCGATTACCCGCTTGTGAAGTTCATCTTCCAGCTTTAAAAGCTTTTGACGCTCGCTGGACAGCATTTTCTTCACTGGAATACCGGTCCACTTCGATACAATATCGGCTATCTCTTCAACTTCCACCTGCTCTTTGAGCAGAGAGCTTCCCTGCTGGATTCCATGAAGTTCTTGTTTCGTATTTTCAAGATCTTTTTCAAGTTGTGCAATTGTTCCGTATCTGAGTTCAGCTACTTTTTCGTAGTACCCCTCTCTTTCAGCTTTCTCTGACTGCAATCTGGCAGTTTCGATGGCCTGTTTCATTTCACGGGTTTTTTGGATAAGGCCTTTCTCAAGATCCCACTGTGCCCGCATTGATTTTCGCTTTTCTTCCAGATCGGCCAGTTCCTTTTCATTGCTTTTCAGTTTGGTTTCGTCTTTTTCACGTTTCAAAGCTTCACGTTCAATTTCGAGTTGTCGAATCTGTCGTTCGATACTGTCCAGTTCTTCCGGCATCGAATCGATCTGCAGACGCAGCCGGGATGCTGCTTCATCAATCAGGTCAATTGCTTTATCGGGAAGGAAACGATCGGAAATATAACGGTGAGAGAGTTCAGCAGCCGCAACAATAGCGGCATCAGTAATCCTTACACCGTGATGAACCTCATAGCGTTCCTGCAGGCCCCTCAGGATCGAAACCGTATCTTCTACTGAAGGTTCACCCACATAAACCGTCTGAAGCCGCCTTTCAAGAGCTTTATCTTTTTCGATATATTTCCGGTATTCGGTCAGTGTGGTTGCACCTATAGCATGAAGCTCTCCCCGTGCAAGTGATGGCTTGAGAATATTGGCTGCGTCCATCGACCCTTCGGCTGCTCCGGCCCCGACAAGTGTATGAATCTCATCAATAAAGAGAATTAACTCACCGTCAGAATCAGTAACTTCTTTCAAAACAGCCTTGAGGCGTTCTTCAAATTCACCGCGAAATTTCGTACCCGCCACCAGCGCGCCCATATCCAGTGCAACAATTTGTTTGGTTTTGAGGCTCTCAGGAACATCACCTCGCACAATACGCAGCGCCATTCCTTCTGCGATGGCCGTTTTACCTACCCCTGGCTCCCCGATCAGGACAGGATTGTTTTTCGTTCTACGGGATAAAATCTGCATTACCCGGCGAATTTCCTGATCACGGCCAATAACAGGATCCAGCTTGTTTTTTTCAGCCAGTTCATTCAGGTTTCGTGCATATTTTTTCAGTGCTTCGTAACGGCTTTCCGCGTTGGGGGCATCCACTCTCTGCGAACCTCTCACCTCCTTAAGCACTTTCATAATCTGCGCTTTTTGGACTCCCTGCTCTTTGAGCAGCGCAGATGTTTCAGAAGGGGTTAGTAGTATTCCGAGTAATACATGCTCAGAACTGATATACTCGTCGCCAAGATCATCGGCCTCATTTTGGGCCTTGTCAAATACCCCCTTGGAGTTGTTGGACAGGTATTGCCCTGAAACGGATGCGCCTTTAACAATCGGAAAAGATTTAATATTTTTATCAAGCCTATCCATCACAGCCTGTACCGAAACACCCAGCTTCTTTAAAATATTGACAGTCACGTTTTCCGAATCACTCAACAATGCTTTCAGGATATGGGCAGGTTCCACTGCCTGATGATTCATATTTTGCGCAATTTCAAGAGCATTCTGAACAGCTTCCTGTGCTTTTATGGTAAATTTGTTGAAATTCATTTCTCTGTTTTTAATCGATTAAACTCAGGCATCTTACTGTATGCCAGATATCAGCCTGAACTTTTTCTGTTTAAGAGAAACAAATGCAGAAATTATACCCGCTATACAGCTGCTGTCGGAATTACAGGCAAATCAGCAATTTGGCTAATAATGTCATTCGTAATTGATAAAAGATGGCAGAATCATGCCGTTATGTGTCACCGAATTCGATCGGGATGGCAGAAATTCGGTTTTGATTCATCACAAAAAAAATCCGGTTCATTCGCTTGTTCTGAGAACAGGAATAAACCGGATTGGATGGGTGGTTAACAGCTAACATCTTACAGCTGCTCCATAGGTTAGCACATTGCAGGGCTTCTTCATATAGACCACCCGCAATGCATTCGGATCTTTATTGTTTAGATGTGAATTGCCCGGACTGCACTTTGTCTTGTAAAAAGAAGAAAACACCATCCTGGTATCGTGTATCAATGATGGACAACACAACCTCGGGTGAATCGAATTGATCCGGGTACCGATAATAAGACAATGCCAGGTACGCCCTGTATCTTAGCGAGTGGCTGTCTCCTTCTACAGCTATCCTCTTTAATTTCTCAACAACATTTGCAGAAGTGAAATTTGGATAAGCAGCTTTAAAATTAACTGAATTAAAAAGTGAAGATTCAACCACTCCGGACACATCCGAAGAAAGACCATAAAGCAGGGCATTCTCGAATTTTTCGAAGAGTTTAGCTTCATCAGTTGATTGCGTAACTACAGTTGAATCTTTCGTTTCAAAGACAATCACAGCAGAAACTTCTGCAGGAATGATCGATGTACTGAAAAATATGACTGCAGCTATTGCAGCTTTTAACGCTTTCATAATTATATATGTTTATTGCGATTTACATTTGAACTGATTGTTTATCAGCTGCAATAAAACTATGGACATTTTCATCGTGATATCAATTTTTTATTAACTATTAAATCGATACTTATTTTTATTTAGCGTCATATTTTCAGGTTTTTACTATGAAAGCCCTTTCATGATATTTATTCTTAACAATTTCATAACATATATATTTTTTAATTTATTAAAAAATTTACTTTTAACGTTGAAAAAGCCCTTACAAAGTGGATAAATATTAAAAGCGTTTCCATAATATTATCATAATATCTGACAAATGAACATATACTATTTGTTCAAAGTATGATTAAAAAGCGCTTCGATTTTTATTTTTTGAAGAATTGTCATGAATAAAATCAGAACGGCAACTCTTTTTTGAGAGTAAATACTTGTTTGCCATCATAATTTTCATTCATATTAACATATCATTAATTAAATTAAGACATGAAAAAGATTGAGCTAAATAACATCAAAATAGAAGTAGTACAGGGAGATATTGTCAAACAGCCGGAATTCACGGCCATCGTAAACGCGGCAAATGCACATTTAAAAATGGGCGACGGGGTAGCCGGGGCCATTCACCGTATTGGAGATCCCGAACTCACAAGGCTCACCAGTGCGTTTGCACCGATTAAACCGGGCGATTCCATAATTACTTCCGCGCCGAATTTCCCGAATAAGTTTATCATTCATTGCCTGGGGCCTGTATATGGAAGGGATAAACCGGAGGAGAAAATTCTGAGAAATTGCTACATAAATGCATTAAATCTGGCAGATGAGAATAGTGCAGAGTCTGTTGCATTTCCGGCCATATCCACCGGCGCCTTCGGATACCCTTCAGAAGAAGCCGCAAAGGTGGCCTTTAGAGCAATAAAGGCCATATCCGGCAATTTAACATTCGTAAAACGAATACGTTTTGTATTATGGTCAGAACTGGATTACAATATCCACCGGAAAATGCTTACAATTGTCCTGGATGCATAAACGAATGAGTTAGCTAAATGAGCCCGGTTATTAAAGCACATGACTGCCATGCTATTTTACTGTAGACACGACAGTAGATCGAAAATCGGATATCGGATATCGAAAATCGCATATCATTCAACCGGGACTTCATAATAGCCCCTCTTTTCTCCTTGGCATTAAGTATCCCGTGCAAAAGGGGAACCCGCCTCAACAATTGAACTCAGGAATACCTGATTATGTATTCCCCGGATCATAAATTTCGTTTAATATGCCCGCCATTCGGATTCCGGCCTGCAACAGACGCTGATAAACAATATCCACATTGTAAAAACGATACGGATAACTCAATCGCATATTATCAGGGAGATCATAAACCCTTTCACGATAACTCATCGACTCGTAAGCCCACTCCCGCACACTGGCCTGCTGCCATTTTTGGATCTGCTCGGGTGTGGCACGGTTAATTTCGCGTGACAGTTCGGTATAGCTTAACTCAAGGGATTGAATAATGTCGGTATCCCACACCCGGTGAAGATTTGAATTTTGTCCCATCCATTGCAATCGTACATCATTCCCGCCGCGGTCTTCGCCGGTGCCAACGTGCAGCGGCTGATGGATATCTCCGATCATGTGCATAACCATTCTGAGTTTATCCCTTTCTTCATCCTTACCTAAACCACCTTGCTTCAATTCGGCAATCAGGGTTTCGAGCGCCCAAATAATATCACCATCCGCTTCCTGTACCACTTCCTCATAAGACATCCCATCCGGGATTGTAGCCCAGTGCCAGGTATTCGTATAGTTATATGACGGATCAGAACGAATATCATCCATCCAGACGGTTGCAAGAGGTATGGATACATTATCAAGGATTTCATTCACCCGTTCCCTTGCCGTCTCTGTCATGTGATATTCCGCAATCTCCCCGGTAACATAATGGCCAATTTGTCCCCATTTGGCTGATTCGCCTGAATGGATATAAAGTAAATGTGCAAGGATAATCAGTATTGAAAGCTTCATAAATCCAGTTATTTGATCATATTGTATTCACTAAAAATAATGAACTGTTACCAAACGATAAAAGCTTAACTTCGAATCTCTTTTAATTTCTCAAACAGGTTTATTTCCTCTTTCGAGAGCTTTTCAGGCAATGCGATTTCAGTTTTAATGTAGTAATCTCCTTTAGTTTCGGGTTTATTGAACTCCGGCAAACCGCGGCCGGCAAGCCTGAAAGTTTTTCCGTTTGAAGTTTCGGGTGGTATGGTTAATCTCACCCTGCCCTGCAGAGTTTCTGCGGTAAGGCTGCCCCCGAGCAGAGCCGTATAGAGATCCATCGAAACTTTTTGATGAATATCATTTCCCCTGCGTTCAAACCCCTCTGGTTCCCTCACACGCACTTTCAGATATAAATCCCCTTTTACCCCGCCCTGCCTGCCTTCGTGTCCTTTTCCTTTTAACTTCAACCGTTTGCCGTCCTCAATTCCGGCAGGAATTTTAATTTTAACCTTCTCGCCATTTACACGAAACTGTTTTTCAACACCTTCCAGCAATTCCTTGAGTTCAACATATATTTCAGCAACGGAATCGGCCCCTTTTTTTTGTGGGGTTTGTCCGGCCCGGTTACTGTGCTGTTGAGGCGACTGGTATTTGGCACCGCCAAACGGATCGCCACCTCCAAACAGTGTTTCAAAAAAACTGGAGTACTGACTGCTTCTTCCGGAACCTCGCTGCCCGGCACCAAATATGTCATCAAAATTTATATTGACTCTCTGTCCTTCTCCGCCGGAAGATTGCCCCCATTTAAAATCGTTTGGATTAGCGCCTGCCTGTTGATACCTCTTCCAGTCGGATCCAACCTGATCGTATAATTTTCTTTTTTCAGGGTCTTTTAGTACTTCGTAAGCTTCTCCTATCTCTTTGAATTTTGCTTCAGCGCGTTTATTGCCAGGGTTTTTGTCCGGATGAAATTTCGCTGCCATTTTACGGTATTTCTTCCTGATCACTTCCTGAGAAGCATCCCGTGAAACTCCAAGCGTTTTATAATAGTCTTTATATTCCATAGCACTACACCATTTTAACAGATCTTTTGCAAAAGTGATGCCACGCTGTTCCTTATTGCGATTTTGACAGTTTAACTTCAGTATTCGTCAAATAAAAAATAGCATAACAAAAAAAGCCCCTGTCATTTTTTTTGACAGGGGCATTCACCTTAACCATAACCAAAGGGATACATCTGAATATGTTAATTATAACTCAATGGCAATAAACATATTCCGTCCCTGCCTGTTCACTCTTAACAGGGCAGCATCCGTACCCTGCTGTTTTAACGTTCCAATAACTCCATAAAATTCATTCGGATTTGTAACGGCTTCATTCGACGCCTGTGATATGACATCACCACGACGCAAACCCTGACGGTATGCCCGGCTTGCCTGGGCAATTTCAGTAACTACCACACCCTGAGCTGTGGATCCAAGGTTAAGTTGCCTTCGGATGTTTTCTGTAAGTTCATCGACCTGAAATCCAAGGGATTCAATCAGATCCTCCCGTTCCCCGGTCGACATGGCCGAGGCCACTGCTTCAGGGTCACGTTCATCCAACTCAATTGTAAATGTCAAACGTTCTCCGTCTCTAAACACTTCGACCGTTACTTCATCGCCCGGCCTGCTGTTTCCAATTTCAACGCGGAAATCGGTCCAACTTTTCACGTACTCGTTATTCAATCTCAAAACAACGTCTCCCTCCACAAGGCCTGCTTTCGCCGCCGGACCATCTTCTTCAATCGTACCGATCACAAAACCACCGGTACGGTCAATTCCAAGAGCACGGGCCATGGTACGGTCTACATCACCTCCCCAGCCGAGTCCGAGATAACCGCGCGAAACTCTTCCGTCCGTTATCAGTGCTTCCATTACATCACGGACCATGTTAACAGGAATCGCAAATCCGATTCCCTGGTTTCCACCACTTCGGCTGGCAATCGCAGTGTTAATTCCTATCAACTCACCATCAAGGTTTATCAGCGCCCCGCCTGAGTTGCCCGGGTTAATTGCCGCGTCTGTCTGAATATAGTTTTCAAATGCGTTTAGCCCTATTGACGACCGGCCGCTTGCACTTATAATCCCTTTCGATACGGTATGTGCCAAATCACGGCTCAACGGGCTGCCAATCGCCAGCACCATTTCACCTACCCTGATAGCTTCACTGTCTCCCAATGGTATCGCTGGCATATCTGAACGATCTACTTTCAGTACTGCAATATCACTTGCCGGGTCTGTCCCAACGATTTCAGCATCCATTTCTTCACCGCTGTAAAGAATAATCCTGATTTCATCAGCATTGTCGATCACATGATTGTTGGTTATGATAAAACCGTCACTTGAAACAATCACTCCCGACCCCAGACCGTCACGCCGGTATTCACGCTCCTGATTAAAACGGGGGTCATCAAAAAAGAATGAAAGAGGATTTTGCTGCCGTACCCTTACAGTTTGTGATGTGGTGATCGTTACAACAGTAGGATTGGCTTGGTCCGCAATATTTACAATAGCATTGTTAAAGTCCCTTAAACTGTTAATAGGTATAGAGTCAGCAGACCTTGCCTCAGTATTGTATGCAGGCAAATCATTGCTTGCAGATTGAATTGATTCGGAGATGTTTTCAGTAGCAAATAACATTCCGATAAAGAATGAAAGTGCTGCAAAGAACACAGCGATTCCGATCTTGTATTTGTCCATGAGTAATTTTTAGATTTCAGTTTTTAATTATTATTGCCGTATCAGTTGATGATATTACCCGCAATGTACATTACAAAGAAATGCCGGAGGCGCATGTCAATGCGGCTCCGGCGCTAACTAACCTGCTCTCTTTAGGGGACTAAGTAGAACAGCTCTTCACTTAATATTAATTTGCTTCTTCATTTGTTGTTCACTCTTGTCAACGGTAATGGATAGTATTCCATTGTTATAAGAAGCATGAATACTTTCTGTTTTAACATTATCCGGCAGACTAAACGTTCTGCTGAATGTACCATAATGTGATTCTACCCTGTGGTACTGTTTGTTATCTTCTTTCTTTTCGAATTTTCGCTCACCACTGATGGTTAAAGTGTTGTTTTCGATGCTGAGTTCAATATCTTTTTTGTCAACACCGGGCACTTCTACATCAATAACGAACTGCTTTTCGGTTTCTGATATATCAATACTTGGCGTAAATGTATCTCTTCTGGTTGCTACTGCATCGTTAAAGAATTCATCCATAATGTCTGAAAACCTTTTTCCGAAGATATCGCGTCCTGGCTGAGAATATTTTATGAGTGTCATAATGTTGCCTCCATTAAGTTTTAATTTATGATGGTTTACCATAAAGGTTGCAACAGCAATGCCAAATCAAAATCCGGCTGATTTCCTGACATCTTTGAATAGAAAGTCTGCAGGATTTTCATTCCTAATAACGCATACAGACCCTTTGACATTGTGCACTCGCCAGAGTGTCTTATACTTTCTGTAAAGTTGACGGGTTGGTGCCCCGGGGAGAGGAACAGAGAAACAGACGAACCGATTAACAGACGAACGGAGGAAGGATTTTTTTTAATAGGTTTCGAGCCAGAACAACGCCCTCACTTATTCTGTTAATCGGTTTGTCTGTTCTTCTGTTTTATTTATAGCTTTTATTCCATTCTCTGGCAACCAAAAACGCCATTTCCAGGCTTTGTTCGTAGTTAAGGCGCGGATCGCAGTAGGTTTCGTAGTTTGAACTGAGCCCGTCTTCATTGAGCCCGTTTGCACCGCCTACACATTCTGTAACATTGTCGCCTGTGAGCTCAAGATGCACACCACCAAGATAGCTTGCTTCGGACCGGTGAACGGAGAATGTTTCCCTGATTTCCTGAAGAATTTCATTAAAATTCCGTGTCTTCACATTATCGCCGGTTGCGTAGGTATTTCCGTGCATGGGATCACAGCTCCACACAACAGGGTGTCCATTCTGTTTTACGGCACGGATAAAAGACGGCAAATATTTGGATACATTTTGATGGCCCATTCTCGTAATTAGAACAACTTTACCAGCTTCGTGGCTCGGGTTAATTGAATCCAGGATATTGAGAAGATTGTCAATATCGAATGGGGGGCCTACCTTTATTCCTATCGGGTTTTGTATCCCTTTCAGATATTCTATATGGGCACCGTCAATCTGCTGGGTACGGTTGCCGAGCCATACAAGATGTGAACTAAGGTTAAACCACCCTTGTTTTCTGGGAACCCGGCGGGTTTGGGCAGAATCATAAAAGAGGTTCAACGCTTCATGCGATGTGTAAAAATCCACCTTATGTGTGGTATTAAGCCTGTTTGGTGTAATGGTATCCATGAAGGAAATTGCCTTGTTGATGGAGTTTACCATTTGCCCATAGTCTTTATAAAACTCATTATTTTGCATGAAATTCAGTTCCCACTGCTCAGGGTGCTGTAAATCCGCAAAACCTTCATCCGTAAGTGCCCGAAGAAAATTCAGAGATAATGCCGCTTTGTGATGGGCTTCCACAAGCCTTTTAGGATCAGGAAGCCTTGCTTCCGTATTAGGCTGATAACTGTTTATCAGATCGCCCCGGTAATTGAGCATTTTCTCGCCATCAATCTCCTCATAGTCAGTTGAGCGTGGTTTGGCATATTGACCCGCAATTCTGCCTACACGTATTACCGGAATGCCCATCTCATGAATAAGAATGAAACTCATCTGAAGCATCACCTTCAGTAAATTTACAAGTTTTGGTGAGGTACATGCATCAAATGTTTCGGCACAATCGCCACCCTGAAGCATAAAAGATTTGCCTTCGCTAACGTGAGCCAGTTTTTCTTTAAGTGCTTCAATTTCCCAGGATGTAATAAGCGGCGGCAATGATTTTAATTCGCGATAAGCATTTTCTAATTCTTCATCATCGGGATATGGGGGGAGCTGGGCTATTTCCAATTTATTCCATGAGAGAGGATGCCATCCTTCACCTTCCAAAAAATCAGGAATTTGAATTCGGTTTGCCCGTTTGGTCGTTGTACTCATATATCGTTACTGCGTCATAATTTGGTTATAAAAAGATTCGCAATATACGCATCATTTTTTTAAAACGATAAAAAACGGGTTCAAAACCTTTAAAATGCAATTTTATATTCTATTTCGAACCTATTTAATAACGTTTTAAATCAGCCAACTCTGATTTTAACGGGCAGCTATTTCTTCAAGCCTTTCTGTGATGATTGCTTTTGGCCACCACAATCCGTGTACCATTACACCCTCCTGGTTACGAACATTTGAAATATTCTCGAGCGGATTCGAATTCAATAAAATGAGATCGGCACGGCGCCCTTCCTCAACTGTTCCAAACTCTTGCTCCATGTTAAAATAAATACCGGCATTACGGGTTCCGGTTACCAGAACCTGATATGGGGTTAACCCGGTTGCCACCATCATTTCCAGTTCATGATGAATGGAAAATCCCGGAACATTAAAAAATTGTGGCGCATCCGAACCGAGTACTAACAGTGCCCCACGATCATGAAGTTCTTTTGTAAGCTTTTGCCTGAGTTCCACCAGCCGCCGTGCTGCTTCCGGCTGAAAATCATCCCGGGATTGAAAATTGTGTTTTGATTCAACCCACCCTTCCACAATATTTGCAGGCATGTATTGCATTTCGGGCCAACGGGCCATCTCTTCTGCTGCAACCGGAGATTCCAGGTGCTCCACAAGACTCAACGTTGGTACGTTCCAGGTTCCGGCCTCGATCGTCAGTTGTACCGCCTCTGAAATCCGGCTTTCATCAACCAAATCCACTACACCGCTGCCAAAGAAACCCAATGATCTGTTGGGATATTCTGGATGATTTTCAGCTAAAAATTCAACATATCTGTCAAAATGATCAATAGAAGCCTGCCTGAGTCGCAATGCATTTTCAAGCATCACTTCCTGCGGAATATGCCCTGCAAATGGCAACCCTATTTCATGTGCTGTTTCTGCCATAGCTTCGTAGGATTCTAATGACATACTTCCCATTTTCATCAGGTCAAATCCTGCCTCTTTGTAACCACGCACCACGGCATCCGCGTCGGCTGGTTCTGCAATATTGTTCGGACTTAGCCATGGACTGGCTGCAAAAATCATTGGGCCGGCAATTTCGTTATTTAGAACACGCTCCCTAAGCTCAAGATGATAGGGATGGCCCGCCATGTTTCGGACAGTAGTGACACCATTAGAGATGTAGAGAAACAGTACATCCTTGGCATATTGGGGATTATTTGGCCCCGGGATATGGCCATGCATCTCTGCCAGCCCCGGCATCAGGTATTTCCCGGATGCAGTGATTTGAAGGGCACCTGCCGGAACCTCAATTTCATCAGCCGGGCCAATCATAGCTATTCTTCCATCCTGCACCACCACAGTCTGATTTTCGAGAATAACTTCCTCATTCATCGGCACCACATTTACGTTAATGAAGGCATAAAAGCCGGGCATTTCACTCATGATTAATTGCGGCGGTGGTGAATCCTGGCATGCAACCAGTGAAACTGTTGTGAAAAGTGCTGTAATCAACAGAAGAATTGCCGGAAATCGGCTTTTGGAAATTAGGATTGTTTTCATGGTTTCTTTTTAATTAAGATTCAGATATACGCAATAAGCCTGCCGCATGAAATTACGGCGATCCAAAATAAAATTGATAAAATCCCTGCCAGTTTAGCTGCCGGTGGCGAAGGCTGGCCTGCATTCCACAAATCTACCGATTGTAACGTAAATCGTTGAAAAAAAAATGCATTCAAAATGGCTGCTCCTATTAAGGCAAGCTTCAGCAGAAATACAGGGTTCGATGCCAAACCGGTAGCATCTACTATAAATAAAATAAAACCGCTGGACAAAACCGCTGCAAAACTGACCCTTGCCCAAAAAATCAGGTACCTCATGCACTCCTTAACCGGTAGCTTTTTTGAAAAACCGAGCAGACGCAGATCAAATAATACGACAGCTCCCACCAAAATGGAAAATCCGGCAATGTGAACAATTTCCACAATCGGATAAAGCCAGACAGACTCCCTGACATGCATGGCTAATGAACTGCTTTCAAGCCGTGATAAAAGTGAACCACCGGCAAGGGCAACCCTCATTACCGCAATTCAATCTTCAGATCACCGATAAAAATCCGCTCGGCACGCATTTCATTTTCCTTCGTACGGTGCGGATAACCCACAACCCGCACAGTGTCGCCAACAGCAAGCATAGCATTGTCGGTCATACCGCGGTTGCGCATACGGGTCAACGGCGCAAGTACAATTTCCCACTCAGCATTTTCAACATCTTCAGGATTGATAACTTTCAGATCAATGAAAGTATGCGGATTGCCGATATCATTGCTCATAATTATTCCTTCATAATCAAGAATCGTATCCTGATCATAATTTACCCATCCATGGTGCCGTACGGTTCCTGCGACAAGTAGAGCAATAACAAAAACAACAATATATATTTTTAAATTAGCACTCATTGAATTTCATTTGGTTAAATGCTTTTGGTTTCTACTATTCTCAACATTCTAAATATAACAAGAGAATTAAATTTTGCAACATTATTGTTTAAGTGCCCCGGTACCATGTAAAACAACTTAAGTACAAGAAACTGAACTGCAC
>SKKO01000136.1 GCA_007123715.1 Balneolaceae bacterium
AATATAATTCATCCTCAACAATACAAGTCTTCTCTCAAAGAGCACCCAACTCAACAACCCATCTTTCCAACCACCCACTTGCCGTCTGCTTTAGCTGACGGAGATATGGCACTCCAAAGAGGGGCTTTAGCCCTGAACGCACTGGCCTATTTTTAATCCGGTTTTAAGATCGTTTCATAGTCTCAGGCATGCACCATCAGGGCTAAAGCCCATATTTATTTCGACTCATCATCCGTTGGCTAAAGCCAACGGCAAGTGCGCTGTATCCCGGGTATCATCTGTTTCAACTATCAGATTAAACAGCTACCACTAACGCGTACTTTTACTCATTAGGTACCATGAGAAATCTCTCTGCTGTATTGGAAGTTTTCTACATCTTATCAACACCCATATATGGCCGGAGAACATCCGGCACCAATACATCTCCTGCTTCGGTCTGATATGTTTCCAGTATAGAGGCTACAATACGGGGAAGCGCCAGGCCTGAGCCATTAAGTGTATGCACCATCTCGGTTTTCCCTTTCTCATTTTTAAAACGAAGCTGCATCCTTCGTGCCTGGAACGAACCGAAATTGGAACAGGAGCTCACCTCCAGCCATCGCTGCTGACCAGGGCTCCACACTTCAAGATCATATTTTTTGGTTTGCGTAAAACCCATATCACCTGTACACATCAACAGGGTGCGATAGGGAAGTTTTAAATTTTGCAGCAACGACTCAGCGTATTCACGCAGGCTTTCCAGCTCTGTATCCGATTGATCGGGGTGAACAAATTTCACCAGTTCAACCTTATCGAACTGGTGCAGCCGGTTCAGCCCGCGCACCTCCTTGCCATAACTGCCGGCTTCCCTCCGCCAGCAGGGTGTATATGCCGTATAATAAATCGGCAAATCATCCATAGAGAGAATTTCATCCCGGTGAAAATTGGTCACCGGTACTTCCGCAGTAGGAATTGCATAAAAACCGTCGCGCGGCACCGTGTACATCATGTCTTCTTTATCCGGTATTTGTCCGGTTCCGCGTGCCGAATCCTCGTTTACAAAATAAGGAGCCTGAATCTCCGTATAACCATGGGCAACAGCTTCATTCAAAAAAAAGTTTATGAGTGCACGCTGCAACCGCGCCATAAGTCCAAGATAGAACGGGAAACCCGCCCCGGCAACTTTGGAACCCCGGTCAAAGTCAATCCATTTCTTTTCGGCAGCAATATCCCAATGGGGCAGTCTCCATTCATCCCCGCAAGGTTCACCCCACGACGAGTGAACCACATTATCTTCATCGCTGCGACCAACCGGAACGGATGAATCCGGTACATTGGGAATCTGGTAGAGGAGATCTTCCCTCTCTTTTTGCAATATTGACAGTAACTCCTCGAGCTTTTTGATTCTCTCTTTACTGTTGCCCGTTTCACGGATCAGATCCTGAGCCTCCTCTTTTTTTCCCTGCCCCATCAACTGGCCGATCTGTTTCGCTTTTTTGTTACTCTCGGCGCGGGCCAGATCCAGTTCGGTTACGGTATTGCGCCATTCTTCATCTTTATTCAGAACAAGTTCAACAGCCGAGGTATTCTTTTCCCCTTTGTTGGCCATCCCTTGCTTTACAAGTTCGCGGTTGTCACGGATAAAATTGATGTCGAGCATAAATTCTTAGATTATAATCAAATTTCGATCAGGCTATAAAGATACGAGGAGTATGAACCCCTTTAAAATAATTTTACGAATGCATGTAAAGTTTCAAGCCTGAAGGATCATAGCGGTTAAGGCAGGAAGTTTTTAGCCACTAAGACGCTAAGGCTCAAAGGTGCACGGATTTTATAATTGTTGTTACCCGGTTTCTCATATTTTCTGAAATCCTGGCTCGGGGTTTGTTTTGTGGAATCTTTCAATCCGTCAGCTAAAGCAGACGGCAATTGTAATTTATTTAGTTTGTCTTCCCTTCGACATTCACCGTATGGGCGGTGTTCCCCCGCTCCCACTTCAACGCTGACAGATCCAGTGGGTGCTGTTCTTATTGGGATCCTTCACGGGGCAGGTTTACACTCTGCCCTCCTGTCTGCCCCTAACATAGCTGGCGCAATTACAGGTTGTATCCCGCAACCTACCACCCCTGGTCATGCCAATTAATACAATACAGAACCGTAAATTTTTTTATAAAATAATTGCAAAAATCTTACTATCACTCATTGTTTTCCTAACTAATTAAAGTTAATTTTTATTTGAATTAGAAATTTAAGGCTTTAGGAGTAATTTATAATGCATCAACTGGACGAAACAGATATCAAAATTTTAAACCATTTACAGGAAAACGGGCGGGCCCAGCGTAATACTATCGCTGAGATTGTCCATCTTTCGGTACCATCCGTTTCTGAACGGATGAGAAAACTGGAAGAAAAGGGGCTTATCGCAAATTACAATGCTATCCTTGATGCCAAAAAGTTTAATTTTGATATTACCGCATTCATTTTTGCAGAAGTAGACGGATCAGAAAGATATCCCACTTTTGTGAAACAGGTTACCAATCATCCTGAAGTACTTGAATGCCATTCCATAACAGGCGACGGTTCACATATACTCAAAGTCCGTACAAAAAATACCGAGTCACTCGAAAAACTCCTTTCTCTGATACAAACCTGGGAAGGCGTTACCCGCACACGTTCGAATATTGTGCTTTCCACTTTTAAGGAAACACGTAAGCTTCCGATCGAACAAATCGAAGAAATCAAAAAATAAGACTGCCGGCTTGCAGCTACTCACTCTTATTTTTCTTTACTGGTTTACATCAGCGATAGTGCCGGCAGCATTTTCTGCTGATCAAGACATAGCCGGAACGAATAGAATTGCACTTTCCATTTCAGGAGATGGTGATTCTTCAATTACTGCTGATGAATTTGATCTTGCCCGGAGTATCGGTATTACGCTGCTCGAAGTTGATCATCCTTCACAAATAGCCAGTGAATCTGCAACAGGTTTCTATTATTTATTAAACTCTCCGTTACGGTACTATACGCCCCATCAAATCGATAATACCGAAAGACTGATTCATGAGATTGAGCTCCATTACAGGTCTTCAGCGGTATTGAACGGGAATGCTATCGCCGCAATTAGCCTGTTTAATTATCCCGATGATCGCGGTAATCAGTTTCTGCGAAGCTTAGCCGTTGTCAGTGATTCTTTACATTCAAAAATCGGGAAACCACTCTACTACAGGTCGGCGTATTCACAGATTCCTGACATACCAGAGCACCTGAGTTTTGTTGTATCTACTGTTTTTGCATCACACGTTCCAGATCCCCTAAACAGCCCGGTTATTGATTTTCGGCCTGTTAAAAATGCATCTGAATCTATCCTTGCACTCCAGGAGGTTATGAACCGTCTGTTGGAATTAGAAGAAAGTGTGATCATACTACCGGCCCAATGGTTTTTTGAGCGGCTCGATGCTCAGCCCGACCTCTCACTAATCTTCACTGCCCATATACGTGGTGAAGAAATCATCTTTCCTTTGCCTGCAGATGATGAAGGAATGCCAGAGCCTAATATAAGTGTAATACTGCTATTTCTGATTCTTGCAGCATTTGTCATTCACTACCGCTTTCAGCCTAACTATCCCTTTTTTATTGTCCGATATTTTTTCAACCATCCGTTTTTTGTAGCAGACATCATGGAAAACCGGTTGAGAAATCTAATTCCGGGAATAATCATGCTCTTAAAACATGCTGCTCTGAATGGGCTGTTTTTATACTGTCTCGGAATTTATTTTATAAGTGATACCGGCTGGAAATGGCTGACTGATGTGTACCCTGCTTTTTTTATTCAGCCAGTACCGGAATTAACACTCTTTACTACAGGAGTGCTTGCTGCTGTGCTGGTACATTTCATTTCGCTTTCCTGGCTTTTTCTGCTCAATAAATCAATCAAGTTCCCAAGCCAGGCCATTCATCTTTATGCATGGCCACTGTCATTGAACCTGGTTTTTGTTTCTCTTCTTGTTCTTTTCATTCAAATTGAAGCAAGTGCCCCACCGGTGCTGTTTATCTCTGCCTTGAGTGTAATTATCTGGTTTGTCAGCTACAATGTTGCCGCTATCGAAGGTGCCCGTTTCCTTAATAAATACCAGGTTTTGAATATTTTTCTTACCGTTGGAGTACACTTTCTTTTGATCGTCGGCATAATCATCTTTGTCATATTTACACCTGAAATCTCTGAACCGTTGCACTGGCTTATTATGATCCCCTGATTTTGCAGAGCCCGCCGCGAATGCAAGCGAACGCCACCCCGGGTCAGGCAACACAATAAGTGCCCATCGAGTGATTCCGGCTTCGGTTAGAAGAAATGGGAGGAAGGTTTTAGCCACCCACGCAGGGATCCCTTTTGGGAAAAGGCACGATGACATGAAGGTGCACGAGGTTTTTTTAATGTCACCTTTTATATAGTGTTGCCTTCTTTATGGGCAAAATTAGTGGCTTCCGGTGACATACCCTGGGCTAGAGTAACTTTTACAACCGCTAAACTCGGACGCAATTTACTCACAAAATCTTTCTGATAATCTTAAATAATCTGTTTCCGGAGCCTTGCGACCGGCAGATTCAGGCTTTCCCGGTACTTGGTAACAGTGCGCCGTGCAACCTTGTAACCTTTCTTTTGTAAAATATCTGTAAGTGCCTGGTCACTGAGCGGCTTTTTCTTGGTTTCATTGTCAATTACCTGCTGTAGTATTTTTTTTACTACCCTGCTCGACACATCTTCACCGCTTTCGGTTTCAAGGCCTTCACTGAAAAAGTATTTCAGTTCATAAACACCGAAATGGGTCTGTACATATTTACCGTTAACCACCCTCGAAACCGTGGATATATCCATCTGAATCCTTTCGGCCACATCTTTTAGAATCATTGGTTTTAAACCCTCGCCGTGCTTGAAAAAATCTTCCTGCAGAGCAACAATGTTCTTCATTGTCTTCATCAGGGTATTTTGACGCTGGCGGATTGAATCAATAAACCACTGTGCCGATTCCACTTTATCTTTGATAAATTTTCTTGTCTGGGCATCGTTACCTGCGTTCTTTTTTTTAATTTTCAGGTTTTCCCACATCCTTTTGTATTCCGGAGAAATCCGGAGCGCCGGCACATTTCTCTGGTTAAGATGAATTACAAACTCACCTTCTCCTGAACTCTCATCCCCGGCAGGTTCATAGTAAACTTCAAAATCCGGCTCGATGTATTGATGGGTGTCTTCTTGGGGACTGAGCACCGCACCTGGCCTGGGGTCCAAACCCCTTATCAGGTCAAATACTACTTTCAACTCTTCATCACTCACATTGAGCCGGTTTTTCAGTTTTTCAAAATGTTTTTTTTCGAATGCATCCCATTCATTTTCCAGCAAGCTGACGGCGGTTTTTCGGACAACCGGATCAGCATCTGTGTATTTTACCTGGCAAAGCAGGCAGTCCTGCAAATCACGGGATGCAATACCAACCGGTTCAAGCTGCTGAATTCGTTTTCGGACGCGTTCTACAGCGTTACTATCCACAAGCCTGCCGTGGTTAAAAGCAATATTATCCACTACAGCTTCTATATCACGGCGGAAATATCCGTCTTCATCAAGAGAACCCAGAATCTGGTCTGCAATAAGTTTTTCATCATCGTTCAGATCGAGCAGGCTTACCTGCTGCTCGAGCTCTTCAAGGAGTGATTCATGATAGGGGTTAGGCAGGTCTCTCCACTCCTGATCTGATTGCGAATATGTGTAGGTATTGCCATCGTATTCGGTATTCTGAATGAAAGAGTCCCAGTCTATTTGTTCATTTTTATCTACAGGATCAATCTCCGACTCAGCTTCTTCAGTTCCTTTTTCACTTTCTCTATCGTCCCACTCCTGATTCAACTCTTCAACAGAAAGAGTTTCATCCTGAAGAGGATCTGTTTCTTCCAGAACCGGGTTTATTTCAATTTCTTGCTTAACCCGCTGTTCAAGGCCTATGGTGGGAAGTTGCAAAAGTTTCACAAACTGTATCTGCTGGGGACTCAGTTTTTGTTGAAGCGTTTGCTTCTGCGATAAATTTTGGCTTGTTCTTAGCATTAAATTCTATTTAACAACACCGTTTCTTACTTCCCTGCAGGCTTCCAGAAAATCGTGATACCACACTTCCCCATAACGGCGTACAAGAGCGGTCTTTAAAAAATCCGCCAGGTAAATTCCGTTATCTTCACCACAGCGGCGTCCTGCTGAGCAGAGTTCCGGGATATACTCAAAATTGGCATAATCAAATCCTGCAATATGTTTAAGCCTTACCGGGTAAAGATGGCAGCTTATCGGTTTTTCCCAGCTGAACCTGCCCTCATGGTAAGCCTGCTGTATGGCGCATATAGCTACACCTTTATCGTCTTTCTGTACAAATATACATTCACCCGATTCTATACATGATAGTTCGTAACCTTTTTTTGTATCGCCCTGAACCACACCCTGTTCTTCAACAACAGCAACCGCTTCAGGTGATAAATGATCCTTTAATTGTTTAAACGCTTTTCTAAGTACCGGAATTTCATCTTTACTCACGGGTGCACCAGCGTCACCAACCACACAACATGCACCTTTGCAACGGCTGATGTTACAGGCAAATTTAGCCTTTGCTATATCTTCAGATAAAATAACGTCGTGTACTCTTAGCATATTTATTAACCGCTCACATAAATTGCGAGTTACCTAAGTTCTAATTATTAACCTGTTCAACATTCTCGCCATTCCGGCCTCCGAGCCGGGACCCCTGTTTTTTTCGGGATTTCGACCTGTTTTTACCGGACTTTGGTTACTATTAATATTTCACTAAAAGTACGGAGATCCCGAGTTAAACTCAGGTGTTGTTTATGCGATAATTATATTGGCTTGTTGCTTTGACCAGATGCAGATTTTTGTTCAATCTCTATTTCACCTGACTGATATAATTTTTATCAGCATAACCCGAAATATTTTCCGGCTTTCTGTCTCACAGCGCCAAGCATTTCAAGCTCCAGCAGCTGAGGTAATAATTGATAGGTGGGTTTGCCGCTTTTTACACTGATTTGGTCAATATGCAGATATCCACCCGAAAGTATCTGGCAAATTTCGATACCCTGCCCGGTTAACTCTAACGACTTCCATTTATTGAATTCTTCAGGTTTGGCCGGAACCGCAGAATCATTTGTATGAATAGAAATCTCATCAAATATATCTTCCGGTTTTTGTACCAGTTTACCTTGCCCGGTTTTGATAAGATAATTACAGCCCTCACCTCTCATATGATTCAGAGTATGCGGAATTACAAAGACTTCACGGTTTTGGTCAAGTGCATACCGTGCAGTGATCATACTGCCTCCTTTAATTCCGCTCTCGATAACCAATACACCCCGGCTCATCCCACTCACAATGCGGTTTCTACCCGGGAAATTTACCGCATCCGGCGGTGTGCCGGGCGGATATTCCGTAATAACTGCACCACCGGTTTCAATAATACGGTCAGCAAGATGTTTATTTTTTGCCGGGTAGATAACATCAATACCGGAGCCTAAAACCGCGACCGTTTTTCCGCCCGCATCGAGTGTACTTTTATGGGCAACTGCATCTACTCCGTATGCAAGCCCGCTATTAATACACAGCCCTGCATCCGACAGACTCCTTGCCCACTTTATAGCTTGATCCATTCCGTATTTTGATGGCCTCCGCGTTCCGATGATCGCAACACCATCCTGATCCAGCACACGTTTATCACCTTTTATCCATAACAGAACCGGCGGATCATAAATATGTCGCAGGTAACCCGGATATTCTGCATCATCAATGGAGACAAGGCTCGCACCGGTTTTTTCCGTTTTTTCAAGAATGCTATCTGTCTCAGGCCACCTGTCGAATGCAGCCACATTTTTTGCCACGGCCTCTCCTATTCCGTCAATGCGCAATAAGTCACGTGCCCTCATTCCGAACAGTTCAGACGCGTCATTCACCCCGGTTTTATCCAACAGAAGTTTAATGCGCCTCAACCCTAAATCCGGAACCCGCTGTAGTGCCAGCAGTGCTCTATAGTGATTCCTCCTTTTCAATTCGCTGTAGTTTCTCCCAGATTTTCTCTTTTAATGTTTCCATGTTGTGCCCCGTTGCGGATGAAATTTCGACCATCTCAATATCATCATCAATCTCAACAGGAGTATCGAGCCGGAATCCCGGCTTTAGGTCCAATTTAGTAATGGCAAGCAGACGCGGCTTGTCCAGCAGGTCCGGACGGTACGCTTTAAGTTCATGAAGCAGGGAATTATATTCACCGGCTATATCCGCAGTACAGGCCACCATGAAAAGCAACAGGCTGTTGCGTTCGATATGTCTTAAAAACCGGAGCCCGAGCCCTTTACCCTCGTGGGCATCTTCGATGATTCCCGGTATATCTGCCATCACAAAACTGCGATAATCAGATGATGTTACCACCCCGAGATTGGGTTCAAGGGTAGTAAACGGATAATCGGCAATTTTTGGTTTTGCCTCTGACATGGCTGCAAGTAACGTACTCTTGCCTGCATTTGGAAAACCCACTAATCCCACATCGGCAATCAGTTTGAGTTCAATTTCCACAGACCGTTCCTCACCTTCTTCTCCTACTTGTGCATGCTGCGGAGTTTGATTGGTGGCACTTTTAAAATGCCAGTTACCCAGGCCCCCTCTTCCTCCCTTTGCAATCACCAGTTTTTGGCCATCCTCGGTAATTTCGCCAATACGTTCTTTCGTATCGGCATCGTATGCAATTGTGCCAAGCGGCACTTCAAGAATTTCCGGCACACCGTCTTTACCTGTTTTTCGAGAACTGCCACCGTGTTCACCGTGCTTCGCTTTAATATACTTCCGGTATCGCAGGTCAAGCAACGTATTTAACTGAACATTTCCCTTTAACACTACATCACCACCCTTACCGCCATCGCCGCCATCGGGACCGCCTTTCGAAACAAATTTCTCCCTGCGAAAATGAGCCATACCACTTCCACCATTTCCTGCAGTAACATATATTTTTGCGTAATCAGCGAATCTCATGTTTTGATTTTATAGGGATAAGATTTTGAGCTGATATAAAAAACAGTTCTCAATCGATTATTTATTTTTAAGTATCCTCAATAATTGAGAAATTTTCTTTTTGAGTTTGGGCCTCTTTACAATGAAATCAAGAAAACCATGCTCAAGCAGATACTCTGATGTCTGAAAGTCATCCGGCAGGTCTCTCCCGATTGTCTGACGTATAACACGCGGACCTGCAAATCCGATCAGCGCTCCCGGTTCGGCAATATTAAAGTCACCCAGCATGGCATAGCTTGCCGTAACCCCTCCTGTGGTCGGATTAGTCATTACAGAAATGAAGGGAACTTTTTCTTTTTCGAGCAGAGCGAGTTTAGCCGATGTTTTTGGAAGTTGCATCAGGCTGTACACACTCTCCATCATGCGGGCTCCGCCCGACTGCGAAATAATAACCAGCGGGGTTTTTGTTTCACGTGCATGATCAATGGCAATACTCAGGCGCTCTCCCACTACCGAACCCATGCTGCCGCCAATGAATGCAAAATCCATACAGGCAATGATTATATCTTGTTTGTCCAGCTTTCCGACACCAACACTGCAGGCATCAGATAAGCCTGTTATTTTCTGAGTCTGTTTAATACGTTCAGCATATTTTTTCCTGTCAACGAACTCCAGCGGATCCGTGGGCAAAATGTCATCTGCAATTTCTTTGTAGCTGCCGTTATCAAAGAGAAATGAAAAATATTCTTTACTGCCAATTCTAAAATGATATCCGCTAAGCGGATCTACCCAAACATTTTCTTCAAGTTCACGCCGGTGAATTGTCTCCCCGGTAACAGGGACTTTAATCCAAATGCCCTCCGGCATATCCTTTTTCTTGCTTGTTTGAATGTTGGTGTCTTTTCTTTTAAACCACGACATATTTGAAAATTTTATTTCAGAACATTTAAAAATAACGAATAAAGCCCGAAGCCAAAATCATTATTCAAAAAAATTAGGCGGGCTTATTATTAAATAAAAGGTATTCTTATGATTTTCCCAACTGGCATTCCGATGGGGAATGGATAGATCTGAAAAGGCCGAATATGAAGGAATAAAGTATCCATCAGAAATGGCTTACCCGTACCATCCTTTTCCCACCATATATCATTTTGATGTTTCAGGGCGGATCTGTGGGAGTTTTCTTCAATGTTTTCTGATGTCTGAATAATAAGCGGTCTTCGATTTACATCATTCCGTTTCTGCACCTTGCAATCAATGTTCCATTCTTAACCGGGATGCTTTTTGCAAAATCTGTGGCAGAACCAAATAAACCATTCCTTATAGCCGGGAGCCTGCAGCCCCGTTTCAGAGCATGGGATCACACTAAAGGTTACAATTTATTGAGTAGCCGTGCCTCCACACAAGCAGGCAATTCCAAACGATGAAATAGAAAAAAGTTTAAAAAAGAAAGGAGAGCATATATCCGGGCACGGGATTACGTTGATAGATTTCCCCGAAATCAAACAACGTTCGTATTATTCAGCTGGCTCATAGTCAGATAATCAGGCTCAAACTGTTCGACATCTTCTCTTTTAAAAAGAGGTTTAATCAGTGCATGGTTCCATCCCAGCAAAAGATTTTTTGCACTAATGGCTTCCGTTCCATGCAGTTTACAGATACCAGAGATCTCAGGGCTCAGCCGTTCCCAGCCGGTTCCAATAATGATGTCATCCTGGTCAAATTCTTTTTCAAGTCCGGCAATTTGCCGAACAGCCGGATCCGAAATCTCCACTGCCACATCTGATTTCTTGACAATTTTTTGATAATAAAGATGCTCCCGCCTTGCATCTATTACTGAATGAATGGTGCCTTCACATGAATCAATATAGGGTATTGCAAAACTGAGGAGTGTTGGCAGGGTGTAAAGCGGAACTTTTTGGCGGAAAAGCAGCCCCTTAATCGCTGCAGCCCCGATTCTCAAACCGGTGTACGAGCCCGGCCCATTACTGAAAAGTACTGCTTCCAGATCAGGAATACCGGCATCGTAACGGTCTAAAAGTTCCTGTATAAATGTGAAGGTTCGTTCTGAATGAACACCTTTACCCTCGATTCGTTTTTCTGCTACAACGGTCGGGCTTTGGGCAAGTGCAACTGAACAAACAGGCGTTGATGTTTCGATGGCCAGTATCATAAACGCTGATTTTCGATGAACCAGACATCATTACTCAAATCAACCCAGCGGGAGTACATACGCCTTAACTGGCTGTATACATCAGCAGGGAACTCTTTACGGTTGATTTCGATGTCAAATGAATACTCGATGGTATTGCGCTCTGTAAGATATTCCTCAAATAGACGCGCACCAACAAGGCTGGTCGACCGGGTTTCACCGGATACATCAAACGTGAAGCCATCGGGCAGTTGAATGGTGTAATGGATGGAAAGCATTTCCGGTGCATCAAGGGTAATTGGCACCCTTCGTTCTGAGGATTCGAACGGATTACGAAATAGATATCCCACAATCATCGGACGGAACTCTATTCCTTCACTAAATGTGATCGCATAATCGGGAATCGTAAAATTTGTCTCCACATTAACAATATCGTTATCCTGGCCATCGATGGTAATTCGGTTCTGCTCCAGTACGGCATCACTGTAAACATCGAAGAAAGTATCAGCAATAATTTGGCGCAGTGAAGAACCACGCTCAATATTTTGGCGAATCTGCTGTGAGGGGTAACCCCTGGTTTCTGCTTCCAGTCGCCCGGTAAGTGAACCATTTCGTGTAAGACGCGCATCTACAAAAATATCAAGTTTAAAAACGCTGCGGTCGGGTGTTATGTCAATCCACTGATGTTCACTTTCCGTCAATACCATACCTTGTTCATTGTACGACTCAACGGGAATGAGATTGGGAAGACTATGCGGAAAAGATGCATCCATAAAAAAGGTTTCACCTTCTAATTCGCTCACGATCAGCATACTATTAAACTGAAATAGCGATGGAAAAGATTTGTTGATGCGGCCGAATTCACGGGCTGAAAAATAGAGTGGCCTTGCATCAAGCCCCGCCCCTCTCAATAAAGTCAAAAGAACAAGATTGATTTCAGCCTGTGTTGAAGGCTCTCCGGCAAGTACATGATCCAGGCTGCCATCTGCAAATACGGCTCTCCGGCCATCATATTGAACAGAACCATTCACGGTTTTAAAAATATTTGTCATGGCTGCAATATCAGAAGCTGATTCTTCCGCAATTTCCCTGCCAAGCTGCAACAGCGTATCGTAATTATCGGTAAATTCGAAAGGATTATTATTCCGTAAAATCTGTGCAGCCACAAACTCCCAGCTGTTTTCAAGAGGCTGCCGGGGCTGACCAAACTCACTGATCTGAAATCTCAGTTTAGAACGGATGTCATCAATCGAAGAAACGTAACTCGATTCATCAAGCGCAGGTATATTTCCTGCACTCCATTTCTGAATATAAACCGGTTCCGGGCGCCGGTAAGTAAAAATCATTGGTACACTGCTCGTATCCACGCGCTGTTCTTCATATTTAAGATCGAATTCTACGTTTTCCTGCACTGTTTCATATCGTGCGAAGTTTGAATTCTGTAAATAGAGGGATGCCTGCCTGGTCGGCACACGGTGAGAGAAATGAAAATCCGGCAATTCTTCAATGTAACGCCTTTCCAGCGTGTACTTATATTCAATGATGGATCCCTGTTTAACATCGGGCATTTCAAATTCAAGAATTTTGTAACGCGAATTTAAATCCACAATGCGTGTATCGTTTCGGTGAAGGTACCTGCGCGTCCCGTCCGGTTGATGGGTGATACCTTCCAGGTTCACAATCCGTTCAATATCATCAGCGAAATAAAACGGTATTCCAACCATTGCGGCTTCGGCAAAATCAAACGGATCATCACTGAAAATTTTGATGCGAACCAGGTAATCAATTACAGCCACAAGATTTCTGCCCGTTTCGGGAAGACGGACAAATGACTGTTTTCTCAGGTATTCAAACGGAAAGGAATGATCCGGTTCGTGGTAAAATTCTTCATCCGGAATAACTCCAAAATGATCAAAGATCTGAAGTTTTTCAAGCTCCTCAAGATTTTGCTGAGCAGTGGCATCAAACAGATTACAGAATATAAAAGAGGCCAGCAGACCAAGCCAAAAAATGAACCTCATATATACATTTCAAACGAAAATTTAGAAATCATGACCATTATTGTGAATGCAATAAAATAACCAATGCTGATTATTTATACCTTCGAAACAACTAATTTTTTAGCGTATTCACACAAAAAAGGCCTTTATTGTAAACTGCAATGGCACGGCCAGTGAGTTTTTCACCAATGTATGGTGAATTCTTTGACTTTGAACGAACCTCTCCGGCTGAGTAAATCCATTCTTCGTCTTTATTAAACAGTGTAAGGTTCGCTTTATTTCCTCTTTCCAAACGCGGTACATCCAGATTTAATATATTTCTTGGATTCTGCACCAGTTTTTCCAGGATTTGTGACAGATTAAGAAAACCCGGTTTCAATAATCTCTCTACACAAATGCTCCAGGCTGTATCCAGGCCAATAATTCCATTTGGTGCATATATAAATTCCACCTCTTTTTCTTCTATGGAATGAGGTGCATGATCAGTACAGATCACATCAATCGTTCCGTCGGCAAGGCCTTCAATCATGGCTTCAACATCGTCCTGAGTACGAAGCGGGGGATGCATTTTTACATACGTATCGAACTTACGGCGTTCCACTTCCTCATCGGTCAGATCAAAATGGTGTGTGCAAACTTCCGTGGTCACATTCAGGCCTTCAGCCTTTGCTTTTCGGACAAGATCCACAGCTTTTCTTGTACTGATATGAGCCACATGAATATGCCCTCCTGTAAATCCTGCGAGAAGAATATCCCTGGCAATCATCACTTCCTCGGCTATGGCCGGGCTGCCATCAAGGCCAAGCCTGGCCGAAACTTCACCCTCATGCATATGGCCGGGACGCGATAAATTAAGGTCTTCCTCATGGTTAATAATAGGAACTCCCAGCATCGAGGAATAGTCCAGGGCTACGCGCATTACCTGGGAATTATATACCGGATCCCCATCGTCACTGAACGCTACAGCCCCTCCATTTTTCATGTCGGCCATTTCGGCAATGGATTTACCAGCCCGTTCTTTGGTCACACAACCAATAGGATGCACTTCTACCAGCTGATTTTTGGACTTATTTTTGATGAATTCCACCACATCGCGCGTATGAATAGCCGGTTTGGTATTCGGCATACAAGCTACTTCGGTAAAACCTCCGAACATGGCTGAACGGCACCCTGTCTCAATAGTTTCTTTATGTTCATAACCAGGTTCCCTGAAATGAACGTGCATATCCATCCAGCCTCCGCTCACATAGGCGCCATTGCCATCAAATACATTTTCATCTTCCTGCGTGTGAAGGCCGGAGGCTATTTCATCGATTACCCCGTCTTTTATCCTTAAGTCGAGGGTTTCATCCCCTACAAAGCCATTGCCCACGGGTTTTACATTTTTAATCAGCAGGTTAGGTATCAAATTCATTTCACTATGATTGTATTATATTTTAAGTGAAATATAGGCTGATTTAGGGGGAAAAACGATGCTGAGTTTCAGGCATTTTGCTGAATTCGATATTTTAACATTGCTTTAAAAATTTCAGATAAATGACTGAGTTCAGTCTCCAGATTCAACCTCCACATCGGCAACATAAAATGCTTCTCCGTTTCTCACATCCACTAATCCGCTCACTACTCTGAGCACATCTCCTTTCTTAAATGGAAGTTCAAATTGAAACGAATGTTCTGAGGCAGGCGCGGCCCCACCCTCATTTTCCCATTTAGAATGCTGTTCATAATAGCGAGCTGCGCTTTCAGGTACATTGAGTTTTATCTTGATCTGCTTTATCCTGGAATCCATTATCTCTGATTTTACAATTTTGATGGTTTACTTGTACCCATATTAACGCACATCAACTTCCATTCATTCTCTTATACTATTTGGTACTAACTTGAATTTTCTGCTATTCAGAAATAACAAGCGGGTACTGATTTTATGTGATATTCTATTGCAGCGCCTGATTCAGGTCCGCAATGATATCTTCAGCCGATTCGATTCCAACCGACAAGCGAATCAACCCGTCAGTAATGCCTGCCGATTCACGTATTTCAGGTTTAACAATAGCATGAGTCATGGATGCAGGATGCTGAATCAACGTATCAACGGTACCCAGACTTACAGCGAGTGACGCAAATTTTACGCGGTTCATCACTTTTATACCGGCTTCGAGGCCACCATGCAGTTCAAATGAAATCATACCACCATATCCATTTATCATCTGCGTTTTAATAATTTCAGAATCCGGATGGTTAGCTGACCCTGTATACCAAATCTGACTTATTTTTGGATGGTTGTACAAAAATTCAGCAACTTTTTTTCCGTTGATATTATGTTGTTTCATCCGCAGAGCAAAGGTTTTTAAACCCATCAGAGTGAGCCACGCCTCAAACGGCCCCGCGATACCCCCAAAATTTTTGCGATACGTTTTGAGATCACAATGATCAAAAAAACCTTTTCTCGCCACAAGCGCACCACCAATGAGCGTGCCATGACCGTTCAGGTATTTTGTAGTTGAATGAGCCACAAGGTCTGCCCCCCGGTTTAATGGACGCATATGCCAGGGTGTTGCAAACGTATTATCCACCATTACAAATGCACCTGATTTGTGTGCCAGTTTTGTAATTTGCTCTATATCGCATACGCGCATGGTTGGGTTTGCAATACTTTCAAGGTATACAAGTGATATATCATCATGGTTTTTTAAAGCATTTTCAACAGCATCAAGGTCGTTTGGGTTTATATTCATCACTTCAATATTAAACCTCGGAGCATTTTCCTGTAAAAACTGCGACGTGCACCCATATAGTGTTTCCTGTGCCAGTATCTTTTTACCTGGTGCAAGTGCCATGATACCTGTGGTAATAGCTGCCATTCCTGACCCAAACAACATCCCTTCGGTTTTTTCACTAATGTCGAGGCCTTCCATATCGGCAATGATTTGTTCAGCAAGTTCAACAGTCGGGTTGCCCAGCCTTGAATAACTATGAGTTGCGGAACTGTCTTCATGCGCAAAAAAACGCCGGCCCTCTTCTGCATTTTTAAACGTAAATGTGGATGTTTGGTAAATGGGCATCACGTGCGAGCCATACGGATCATTCCGGGGATGATCTGCGCGAGCACATATCGATTCAAGTGTTTTTTTCTGTTTCAATAACATTTCCATTCTCCGTCACCATAATTTTTGATTGCTCCTTAATAACCGAAAGCACAATACTGGTGTAAATACGTTCCACTCCCGGCACCTGCGTCAATTTCTTTCTTAGAAATTGCTCATATTCTTTGGTATCCCTTACCACAACATGAAGAAGATAATCGTACTCTCCCGTGGTATTGTAACAGGCCAAAATTTCAGGCAAATTGCCAATGTGATTTGAAAATTCTTCCATCTCTCCAAGCTGGTGAACCGAAAGTTTGATTGAACAGAATACAGTAAGCCCTTTATCTATCGACTTCCTGTCAATCCAGGCCGTGTACCCTTTTATAACCCCCTCTCTTTCCAGCCTCTTTACCCGTTCTAATGTTGGCGTGGTTGTAAGGCCAATTCGTTTTGCAAGCTCGTTGTTTGTAATCCGGCCGTTATCCTGAAGAAGTTCAATAATTTGCCGGTCTGTTGAATCTAATTTAACAGACATATAAAGAATATTATTCTGATTATATAGTAAATATACAGAATATTATCCTTCAAATAAATGAATTTACGGGGAATAATGCGTTAAATTTCTTTCTGCAATCTGCAACCCGGGCCTTTTCGTGTCCTATCTTCCAAAAACAGTTTCGATAACATCACCCACAGGCCTGTTATTTTCATATTCAAGGCCAAGTAACCGTGCTACCGTTTTGGCAACCTGTTTCTGATAAAGATGCATTTCCTCTTTCACAATACCCGTTGCCGGTGTATCGGGGCCTATCACGGCAATCCACATTTCCTCTGAACCTTCAACCCGGGATCCATGATGCCGCCACTCATCTACAGGATCGGTACCGCGGCCATGATCAGTGGTGATCACGAAAGTAGTTTTATCTTTGTAAACAGGATGTGACTGCACCATTTCCCATAGATTGCGAATAAATGAGTCTGTCTGCCGTGCGGAATAGAGATACGCCTGATAATTACCATCGTGACCAAAATCGTCGGTTTCACCATAAGCGATGTAAACCAGCTTCGGTTCATGTTTTTTGATATACTCAACTGCGTAGTGATGCGTAAATGCATCCAGCCGCACAGTGCTCCATGGGCTCGGAATCTGATGGAGCAATTCATTTAAAAAGATTTCACGATCAGTGAGGCCGTCCCCTTCCGCAGGATCAAAACCGGCGTTTACCGGGATTCCGCTTCGTTCAGTATTGATGATATACGGAAAAACGTCCCATGAACCAAAAGCGGCTACTCTACCTTCGTATCCGGATTGATTATTCACAAATTCAAGAACAGTGGTGTTTGGATTCATAATTTTGGCATTACTGTTGATTTCTTCATCCACATAACCCACCAGCAGTTCACTGTATCCCGGATAGGAAAAGTTCCTCCCGTTTGCCACATCCACATAATTGCCGTACGTGCGGTTTCCGTAAAGCTGGCCGTTTTCAGCAATCACACTCCAAAAAAATGGCAGCAGCAGCTTTTTCCTTACTTCGGGGTTCTCATCCCAAAATGTTTCGATGAGAGCTTCTGGATTTCGAACATAATCTTCATGTGAAATCAGTTTTTCATCTGCACCTGTGTAGAGTTCCTGCCAGCGCAGCCCGTCTAACGAGATTAAAAATACACGTTCAGTTCTATTTGAGTTTTGTGCAAATAGCTGTGTTCCCAAGATGAGAATGAACAGGGTTAGCAGTATTTTTTTCATGATACGAATTATTGGTTGGCTTGATGTTTATTTGTGAAAATTTTATTCAATCTATTTAGGGTGCCTGCAGCTCTGTATCATGCACCGGCAGTACAGCCTGCACCTTAACCATTCAAATTAAGCAGGTCTTTTATGTTTAGTAAGCCCTGCTGAAAGCGTGCCTTACAGGCCTTGCAATCCATGCATCGGGCTGTTGAAGCCCGAATATGTATGCAATAGTCGCAGCCGTATCATATGTGTTTATAAATGGCCCCAGGTCTTTATCCGCTGCAACCCCTGCACCATATATGATCCATGGGATCAAAATCTCTTCATCTGTTGCCCCTCCATGGCCTGTACCAATACCACCGTGATCGGAAGAAATCATGACAATAGTACGGTTTTTAATGCCACTCTGTTCAATCGCAATTAGTGCAGTCCCAATCAGACTATCCGCATGCTGAACAGAGTTGTAGTATTCCACAGAACCATGCGAAAACCGGTGCCCGAAATGATCCACATGATCGAGCTGGATAAATAGAAAATTAGGGCGCTCGGCCCGGATATGCTCATTGGCTGCACGTATGGTGTCTTCAGCCCACAATACACGATCTTCTGTTGTTTCACGGGGAAGATCGGGCATATAAACTGCATCCACAAAATCGTGCTCGAACAACCTGCCAAACCCCGGCCAGTCATAATACGATGCCAGTTTAAGCTCAGGTCTCTGGCTTTTCATGATGTAGAAGATGGTCGGGAAAAATCCGCCTGGCCCGGCAGCGGTTGGAGTTACCTGATAGTCATCCTGCTCCCAGCTGTTCGAAGTCACACCGTGCTGCTCAGGGCCGGCTCCCATAATCATCGAAGCCCAATTCGGACTACTATTGGTCGGCATAACTGCCCGCGCGGCTAGTGTATAGGCACCATTCTGCATCAGGTAATCGATATTCGGGGTATGGGCATTCCGGATTCCGTCAGGACTGAGCGCATCCACCCCGATAAATATCACATGGTCAACCCCTGCAACTCCATCATGTTGATGGATGTTTTGATCTACTGTATATGATACTGCCCATTGGCCGGCGGCTATGATAAAAATGGTAAAGAGTATTCGTTGAACCGGTTTTTCCATTGGAATTTATTTTCGCAGTATGTGGATGTAGTGTTGTAAGAAAAAAATATTGCCATGAATGAGGAAGTTTAACCGGGTGATTACTTAAAAAGAGGTTCATAAACCGAATCGATCTGGTAATAACGCACACCAAGGCCGAGCAGCCTGTTCACATCCCGTTTGGCCCCTTCCCATGTATCTTCTCCGGCCTGTACATACCTGAATTCATTTACAGCAGCTACCACAACTACATTGAGCTCCCCTGCTTTCTGAACCATCTCTTCAGTTAACTGGCTTGCAAGCATAAAAAGATGGTACCTGCTGCTCACATCCTCACCTGCATCTTCAGCTTCCAACAAACCATTAAAGCCGATTGAATGTGAAGTTCGATCATGAAAATACTCTTTTGCCTGCGCACTGCTAAGGATAAATGTGGTTTCCAGAAGTCGATTATCAATAAGAGCCTTTTCAATTTCCCTGTAAAATCTTTCCGAGAGATCATTCCCTTTTACATCGAGCATCAGCCTTATCCGCCCCGCTGCCAGCGCAGCGGCTTCGGAGAACAGGATTGGCCTTTCTCCGTCAATTTCCGATGAAAGTTCCTGGATTTCATCCCAATTCACTTCTTCCACCCGTCGCGGATCGTTATAGAACCGCCGGAAATCAGCATCATGGTGAAGAATTGCCCTGCCATCCCTGGTTTCGCGTATATCTACTTCAATCATCCAATATCCGCGTTCTATTGCAGAGAGAATAGCCGCGCGTGAGTTTTCGGCATGGTTTTCATCCACAACTCCGCCGCGGTGTGCGATTACGTATACTTCCGTTTCCTGTGCCTGCTGTCCCTTCACCAAAACAGGCTGAAGGAACAGGTTCATTGTAAATATCAGGCAAAAGATTACTTTTATCATCAATATATGAAGGATCTAAAATTTGCGGTCCCAGTCACGAATCCAGCGTTCCACAATCACTTTGGTTTGTGTATAGAACTCTACGGCGTGATGGCCCTGGGCGTGCAGGTCGCCGAAGAAACTCTCCTTCCAGCCGCTGAACGGGAAATAAGCCATTGGTGCTGCCACCCCGATGTTAATGCCGATATTTCCTGCTTTGGCCTCGTAACGGAACTGTCTCGCTGCCGCTCCACTGCTTGTAAAGAGGCATGCCATGTTCCCATATACCTGGCTGTTTATCAGTTCAATTGCTTCATCAACCGTATCTACGTGCATCAGGCCAAACAGCGGCCCAAATATTTCGGTTTTGGCAATGGAGCTGCCTGGGGCAATATCATCCATAATGGTTGGAAATGCCCAAAAACCACCATCGTACGATTCCACATTTTTTCCGCGACCATCCACAAGGATACGCCCGCCTTCTTTGGCTCCGGTTTCCACAAATTCATATACCCTTTCCCTGCTTTGAGGTGAAATGACCGGTCCCATTTCGGTATCATCATTGAGGCCATAACCAACTTTAAGTCCGGCTGCCTTCTCTGAAATTGCTTTTGTGAAAGGTTCTCTCGCGCTTCCCACTGTAATGGCAAGTGAGTTTGCAAGACAACGCTGCCCGGCACATCCAAATGCTGAATCTCCCACAATTCGGGTGGTCATATCCATATCGGCATCAGGTAGTACAATAACCATATTTTTTGCCCCGCCCTGTGCCTGCACACGTTTGCCATTAGCTGATGCCGTGGCATAAATATATTTCGCTACCGGTGTGGAGCCCACAAAACTCACCGCTCTAACCGCCGGATGCTCCAGCAGAACATCCACAGCTGTTTTATCGCCGTTCACAAGCTGCACCACGCCCGGAGGAAGATCAAGCTGATCCAGTAATTCGAAAATCTTGGTGGTAGCCATCGGAACCTTCTCACTCGGTTTTAAAATAAAACAATTACCTGCTGCCAAAGCATATGGCAGGAACCATAGCGGAATCATCGCCGGAAAATTAAACGGGGTTATAGCTGTCACCACGCCAAGTGGCTGCCGTATCATGTGCTCATCAACGCCTGTGGCAATATCTTCATTATTCGTGCCTTGCATCAGCATGGGCATTCCACAGGAATTTTCAACGTTCTCAATACCCCGTCTGATTTCCCCAATGCTTTCTTTGTAGGTTTTACCGCATTCGTTTGTGATTATTTTGGCAAGTTCATCGGCGTGTTCTTCAAGCAGGTTTTTGAATTGGAACATATACTGAATACGCTTGGTTACTGGAACCCGGCGCCATCCATCAAATGCCTTATCTGCTGCAAGTATGCATTCTTCCACTTCCTGTTTTGAAGAAATGGGTACTTTTGCGATTGCTAAACCGGTAGCCGGGTTTATCACTTCCCCTGCATGGCCAGACTCCGAATCTCTCCAACGGCCGTTTATGTAATTTTTAAGCTGATTTACTGAATTCATTCGATTTTGGTTTAATGATTACTGATTGATCCTGTTCTACCGTAGCTGAGTTAGATAATAGCATGAATTAAGAAAACGATTTCATACTTGGAAAATAACAATTTAATCAAAGTAATTCTCTGATCCTGATATTTTTCCAGTATACTTTTTTCCCTTCTGCCCACCATGTACTTCCGCCATGAACCTGCAGACCAATATGACCCTCATCGCCTAATTGCTCATAAACCCGTTCTTTATCAAAACGCGGATGGATATTTGCAGCGGCATCGAATTTCCCGATCATCACTCCATTAATCCAGGTTGTGATGATGGGATATTTACCTTCACAGCGTATACGCAGTTCGTTATAGTCATTTAATTTCCACGCCGTACGCCACTCTTCTTTCGTACATGCATAACGGTCAGGATTTTCATCAAGGTCCGGATAGAGGTCAAACGACCTCATTTCGAGATCAACAAGGTTTCCTTCAGCATCAAATACGCCAAAATGCCTGAACGGTTCGGTTCGCCAGGCTCCCGTCCCCTGTCCGTACAAAAAACCGGAGATGCCGCCATTGTTCGGCTCATCGTGATAATCCACATAGACCTGGTAGGAATCGCCATTGTGTAACGAGCGCAGAAATACCCCGGAGTCACATCCCCACTCCGGTTTCACATCCATAATAAGCTCAAAATCGCTGTATGTTTTGTCAGTAAGAAGTACACCGCCATTTCCCGAACCAGGCGGATCCTGTTCACAAACAATCGCCCCGTTTTCAACTTTCCAGCTCGCGCCGTTAATATGCCATCCATCCAGATTTCTGCCATTAAAAATGGAAACAAATTCTTCATCGCAGGGTGTTTTAAACGCAGAATCTTTTTTACCGAAGGATGCTAACCCGAGAGCCGAAGTCGTACCAAGGCCTGCGGTAAGAGCGGTTGTAGATTTTAAAAATTGGCGGCGGTTGATCTGTTTTTTCATCGGGTCAGGGATTTGGTTGGTTTTGATTGCATCTTGGTGTTATTTGTTAAATTCTATATCAGCCACAACCGGAAGATGATCGGAGGGGAAATGGCCGTCACGAATATCCGCGAGAATACCATGCTGAATAACTGAAAATTTGGGGTTGACAAATATATAATCAATCCGCCGTTCGGGAATGATTTCCCGGAATCCATTCCATGTGGTTGTCGGGCCATGATGGCCATAACGAGAGTGATAAAAGCCATCGAACAGCTCTACCCTTACGGGCCCAAGGGCCGGATCGGTAAGAATTTTATACGGATCCTGGCTCTCCACAGTGTTCAGGTCACCCATCACAATCACAGGATCACCTTCGGATAGTTCAGCCACTTTCTGAAGAATCAGTTCCGAACTTTTACTGCGTGCCTCCTCCCCGCGATGGTCATAATGAGTATTGAAAACGATAAAGCGCCGGCTGTTTTTCTTGTCATACAAGCGAGCCCAGGTAGCAATCCTTGTGATAGCTGTATCCCAGCCCATACTGCCTGGAATATCCGGAGTTTCAGATAGCCAGAAAGTCCCGTCTTCAATAAGGTCAAAACGGTCAGTTTTATAATAGATGGCACAAAACTCACCGCCTTCCCTGCCGTCATCGCGCCCTATACCCACCCATCCGTATTCCGGAAGCAATTCTTCCAAATCCCTGACCTGGCTTATTAACCCTTCCTGGATGCCCACAATATCATTTTTATGGAAACGGAACATGCCGGCGACAAAATCCTTTCGATACGGCCAGGCATCCGGCCCATCGTTTGGATTGTCAAAACGAATATTAAATGACATTACACGGAAAGATTCACTCATCTCTGAGGAACCATATAGATTTCGATCACCATCTACACAAGCGGCGAAAGAAATAAGAATAATAATCATGCTTAAAAAAATAATGGCGTATTGCATTGTAGTGAACATAACTTTTTTAATTTGTAATTATGGTGAAACCGTCCTCGTGACTCCTTGTATGTTATAGAACGTAATTTCCCGCATCTTCCCGGTCAGGTAAACCGATCTCGCAGATTGGGATAAATAACCCGATCCGTGATAAAATTCCACTTTTTCCTTACTTCCGTCTTGAAAACTGATAATTGCTGAAATTTCATTTTCTTCTGCCCTTAACCGTTTTGCCTCTTGTGGGTTTGTGATTTTAAACAGTTCAGCCCGGCCATCATTTCGTGCTGCGAGTACAAGCTTTTCACCGTCAGCCCCCCCAAGGGTAACCAGAGACTTTCCATCCTTATCCAGATAGAAGCCAGTCTCTGCATATTGAATCGCCTTGAAATTGCCGTTACCGTCACCCATCAAAACGAGACCGCTAAATGCATCATACCTCCCTGTAAATACATCGGTTGAATAGGAGTTTCCCGAGAGAAGAATATCTGTGTTACCATCACCGTCAAAATCAGCTGTCATTATTCCGAAAACCGGAGCAAACTGTGCCTCAACAGGTAACGGTTTTACTTCAAAACCGTTACCGTTTCGGTTTTGAATAAGGCTGGACTGAAATGTGTGTATACTGTAACTCTCTGCCTCATTCATTTGCCGGGAAGACAGAATATCATTTAGTTTTGCGTCACCATAAGAAGAATAGGTCGGAAACCGCCGGGCCATTTCAGGAATCTGCAATACAAGATCATCCCTCAGGTGTACCAGATAGCGTTCACCGTGAACAACCCGGCTTATGAGGGGATCTGTAATTCCATTCCCGTTAAAATCACCAATATGCATCATTACAGGGCCATTCTCTCTGTTCCTGAGCAGGGAATTTAGGCCGAGATTTCCGGCAACATAATCCGTGAATCCATCCTGATTAAAGTCAGCCGCCGTAATACTGTTCCACCATCCCACTGTTTCTGCCAGGCCAAGGTCTGCCGTCACATTTACAAGACTTCCATTACGGTTTTCAAAAACGGTGACCGGCATCCATTCACCAACAAGTATGAGGTCTTTCCAGCCGTTGTTGTTGTAATCGGACCAGATTGCCGATGTAACCATCCCAATATTTTTAAGCCCGGGAGCCACCTCTTCTGTGATATCTTTGTACCTCCCCCCTGCATACTTCAGGATAAAAATTTCCGGTTTTTTAGGGTAGTGATTTGGCACTACCCTGCTGCCCACAAAAAGTTCAAGACTGCCATCCTGATCTATGTCGGCAGCCACCACTACGGAACTGCTCCCCCTGATATCGGGCAAGGCGTCGGATATATGTGTAAACTTTCCGGTTCCATCGCCAAAATAGAGTCGGTCTCTGTAATATTGTGAACCCGGGGCAAATTCGCTGCCTCCACTGGCTACGTAAAGATCAAGGTGACCATTTCCATTTGCGTCGAAGAGAAGGGCCCCTGTATCTTTTTCGTATGCAGAACCGGGATCCAGGTCGTGGCCTGTAAAGGTGCCATCCATATTTTGCAGAAACACCCGGCCCGATTGCCCGAAACCACCACCTATAAAAAAGTCGTCCAGTCCGTTTTTATTCATATCACCCACAGCAATTCCCGGGCCGGTTCTTGAAAATTTATGAGGTAACAACGGCTGTATGTTGAAATCAATGAAATTTTCTTCAGTATGAATAAAATCCATTTGTGCAGATTCGGTAATATTTTTAAAAATCTGTGACATTTCCGTGGAAGGTGGCTCATACTTTACCGGAATAAGCGGCTGCTCCCCATATACAACCTCTGCAATACTGTTCACCGGTAAAGCAGTGATTACCTGCTTTTGGTCATCTGGCCAGATTACCACAAGTGAGTCGATTTCAGTTGCTTTACCCAGCCCGAAATGAACGGGTGTTGCCATTGCGGAAAGATATCCCCTTGATACGGAATACTGATGGTGGAGGCTTTCATCATCAAAATAAAGCGATAATTTTGCACCAATACCCTGACGGTTATTTTCCGGTCCGGATATCTTTATTTGAAGAAAATGATTCTCATGCTGAGACCGGTTGCTGTAAATAAACACTTCCTGGTTTATATTGTTAATAACCAGGTCTAGTTGCCCGTCATTATTCAAATCCGCAAATGCCGCCCCGTTTGAATAGGATGGTTCACGAAATCCCCATTCTGAAGAAACATTACTGAACGTAAGGTCACCGTTATTCCTAAAAAGATAATTTTTCTCAAATACTCCATCCAGATGTTGCAATTCATCATAAAGCCTTTCCATCATACTGCGGTCAAAAACACCACTTCGCAGGATATCCATTTTAATCTTTGAAAAATCATTGTCGGCGGGATTACGCGGAAGGCCGTTTGTGATCATCAGGTCGAGCCGGCCATTGTTATCCAAATCTGCGAAAAGGGCCGACCAGCTCCAGTCTGTACTTTCCACGCCTGCTAACGGGGCAATATCCGCAAATACAGGATGTCCATATGGAGTCTGTCCGCTGTTTAGTTGCAGCACATTTCGTTTTACCTGCGGTTCATAACCCATCACCTGTTGCGACAAGTAGCGCTCATAACCGGCTGATTCGTACATCTGTTTGAGCCTCTTGTTCGATTCCGGCAGCATATCAACGGTAATGATGTCCATGAGCCCGTTATTATTCATATCACCGAAATCTGTCCCCATGGATGCATAGCTTTGATGACGAAAGTAACCTGCCGCACGGTTGGTAAAGGTACCGTCGCCATTATTGATATAGACAAGGTCGTTCGGCAAAAAATCATTGGCTACATGTATATCCGGCCACCCGTTCCCATTGATGTCGAATACATTAATGCCCAGCCCGTAACCCTCAATTAAAATGCCCGATTCCGCTGAGACATCCGTAAAAGTACCGTCCCCGTTATTCCGGTATAATTTATCTGTGTTAATGTGTTCACCATTCAGGAGTTTTGGCTTAATCACATTTGGTGGCACATCACCATGACCGTTATTGAGCACATAAAGATCAAGAAATCCATCTTTATTGTAATCAAAAAATACAGCCTGGGTAGAAATCCCGGTATTGGCAATCCCGTACTCCAGGGCTCTTTCGGTGAAAGTTCCATTTCCGTTATTGATATAGAGTTCATTTGCCCGACGGGCAGGATCGGCGTATGGCCCGCCAAAACTGATGTAAATATCCAGCAATCCGTTATTGTTGATGTCAACAAGCGTTACCCCGCTTGCCCATTTTCCTTCTGTATGGATACCGGATTGGCTGGTAATGTCGGTAAATCTAAAATCACCTTCATTTTTATAGAGCCGGCTTTCACCCATATTTGAAGCTAAAAAAATATCATTATATCCGTTATTGGTTATATCGCCGATGGCGACACCCGCTCCGTTATAAAGCATTTCAAACGTTACAATATTCAGATCCACACTCTCGTCAACGCGGTTTACGAAAGAGATTCCGGTTTCAGAAGAATGAAGCAATTCAAACATCTCTGAAGGAATATTTATTTCGCTTTTACAGCCTGCGAACATAAAAAAAACAATCACGATGAATACTCGTGAGGGTTGTATTGGAAGCTGAAATTTAACAGGAAATTGTGCTGACATGAATGGGGAATCAGTTCACTGTATATCAAATATTCTTAATGCAACATTGATTACGTAAAACATACAAACAAAAATTTTAAATCTTATTTTGCCATCATACACTTTACGATATTAGCCATTTCAATACTAATTACCCGGAAGTGCAAAAACCACAAATGAATCGCCGGGTTCGGTAACCAGTTTACGATGGCCTTGTCCACAGTAAAGGCAATTACCTCCCACGCCGATTACTACATATTGTTTACCGTTAATCTCGTATGTGCTTGGTGTGGCAAATGCACCGGTTTCCAGTTCGGTTTCCCATAAAATTTCTCCGGTATCTTTGTCAAAGGCCCGAAACATCCTGTCGCGGGTGGCAGCGATAAAAATCAATCCACCCGCCGTCACCACGGGTCCGCCCAGGTTTTGTGTGCCAGTTGGCGGGATTCCCCGTTCAGTAAGCTGTTTAAATTCCCCGAGCGGAACTTGCCATAAGATTTCACCCTTGTTCAGGTCGATGGCATTTAATGTGCCCCATGGCGGCTTAATGGCTGGAAATCCTTCCTCATCGCGGAACTGATAATAACTTCTGTGTACATATGGCGGAATATTGGCCGTTTGTGCGTCAACTTCAGCATTTTCTTTCGTTTCGATATCATATAGAAATGAGATGATTGCACTTACTTCATTATTATTAAGAGAAAGCGGAGCCATGGCACCGCGCCCTTCCACTATAACGGATGCAGCTTCATCTGTAGAAATATTCTCCCCGATATTCAGCAACTCCGGAAAAGGAGGCACACCTTCCCGGTCAAATCCATGGCAAACGGCACAATGGGCCGTATAAAGCTGTTCACCGAATGAAAGCATTCCAAGTTGCAGGCTTTCGGTCTCTACCATTGGCATCACGTAGGGAATATTATTGGCATTCACGTACATGATTCCACTTGACGGGTCGTGAGCGGCACCACCCCACCATGCCCCGCCATGCAGGCCAGGCATGATGATTGTACCAGGACTTGTACTGGGAGGGTCATAAATTCCCCTGGAGCTGTATTTTCGGAATTGCTCCCGTGCCCAGGCATTTTTTTCGGGCGAAAGATCTGTAAGATCATCCTCAGTTAAACCATGCATGGAAAAAGGCTCCGGCTTTACAGGGAACGGCTGGGTAGGCCATGTTTGCTCTCCCAACAATGTGGATGGCGGCACCGGCCTGTTTTCAATCGGGAAGAGTGATTCACCTGTATCGCGGTTCAAAACAAATACCATTCCGGTTTTTGTCACCTGGGCTACAGCGTCAATAAATTGACCATCGTGATAAACTGTCAAAAGATTTGGTGGCGTAGACAGGTCATAATCCCAAATATCATGGTGAGTCGTCTGGAAATACCAGATCAATTCGCCAGATGTGGCATTTAAAGCTACAATTGCATTTCCATAAAGATTTTTGCCAATACGGTCGCCTCCATAAAAATCGTAGGAAGGAGAGCCTAAAGGCACATAAACTACACCCCGTTCATCATCCAGGCTCATGCCGCCCCAGTTATTTGCTCCGCCAAGTTTTTCCCAGGAATCTCCCGGCCACGTATCATAGCCATACTCGCCCGGATGGGGAATCGAATGAAATATCCACTTTATCTCACCCGTTCTTACGTCGAATGCCCTGACATGCCCTGGGGTATGGCGTTGCGGGCCTTCGGGCACCCTGCCTCCAATGATGTATAAATCATTGTAAATAATTCCGGGAGAGGTTGGACTGATTGAGAGCTCTTCAGCCGGTTCACGGTTAAGGCCTTCTCGCAGATCAATCCTGCCATCTTCGCCAAAATCTATAAGAGGTTTACCGGTGTTTGCATCAAGTGCATAGAGAAAAAATCCCCTTGTAAAGAAAATACTTTCTTCATTTCCGTCAGTCCAGTAGGTCACACCACGATTAGCATGGCTCGGCCCACCGGCATCGAACGTCCAAAGCTCCTCACCAGTTTCAGCATTAAGAGCAATAATCTTTAGAGCTGGCGAGCTGATGTACATCCTGTTACCGATTATAACCGGGTTTGCCTGTATGGTTGAACGGTCTGATTTATCACCTGTTCGGTAAACCCATGCCACTTCAAGATTCTGAACATTGGATTTGTTGATTTGCTGAAGAGAGGAATACTGGCTATTCGCATTATCCCCGCCAGCAACAGTCCATGAAATATAATGATCGGGATTATATGGAAAGGTTTTATCCTTTTTTGATTCCCCGCATGCTTGTATTAGACCTGCAAAGAGCAATAGTATGACAAACTTTTTTGTATACATCCAAAAATTATTAGTTATGATAGATTTTAATCCGGATACATCTGCAATGAGGATGAACGGAATTGCAGGCAGATTCAACCGTTACATTACAAATAGGACAAATGGGATACCTTTTACCCTTACCTTGAAATAAATACATTTCATTATTACGGGTATGGCATCAATTATATAAAAAAAGAGAAGGTCTCTTTACCGATTACCGGTCACGAAACCTTCTCTTTTGATGTTATTATGGAACAATTAGTTAGTGACCGGGATTTTGTTCAAGTACCCCGCCACTGATATCTATCTGGTTTTGCGGAATGGCGTAGTAATAATGTTTTGGGCGCACAAAATTACGTGTCGGATCGAACGGGCCTCTGTCTTCGCCATAAATAGCCACAATATCTACGATATTCGCTTTATCCCAGCGCATCAGGTCGAAATGGCGTTTGTTTTCGCCAGCAAGTTCTACGCGCCTTTCATGGATGATATGCTGCATAGTGGCATTTGTTACCGGTGCGAGACCGCTGCGTTGCCGAACAGCATTAAGCTCTGTGTCACCATTTTGGCCAAGGCGGATTTTTGCTTCAGCCACATACAGATACGCTTCTGCAGATCTCATTAATGGTATATTGCTATCACCATCAAGACCACCTGCTGAACGCCACTGAGAAAATTTTTGAAAATGATATCCGGTTGTGGGCGACAAATCTGCAGAGTAAACCGTTTCCCCCCTGTCTCCGCCTAAATCATAAACATCACCCGGTCTCATAATTGAATACCCTTGCCTTGGGTCGTCATCTTCGTATTCTTCAAGAAGGTTGGGTAACGGTGCATGAAAATCCCAGCCGCCCCATGGCCTTGGTGAACTGTATATACGATGTGCAGGTGCACTCCATCCCTGAGCTCCGGCAACCGTAAACAGGATTTCCGGATTGTATTGAGTCTCAATTTTAAAGTTCTGATCAAATACAGGTGCCAGCGGATAGGGGCCGCTGATAACCTGATTCCCAGAGGAAATAGCGTCCTGGAACCGCTCCTGGAACATATATAACTTGGTGAGATAAGCCCATGCCGATCCTTTGTTCGGCCGCCCAACACTATTCCCTGAGTGAGTGAGTGGTAACAAATCAGCAGCTTGTATCAGATCTGATTCAATTTGCGACTGTGTCTGTTCCAATGTTGCGCGTGGCTTATTGAAATCATTGTCAATCACATTCTGCTCAAGAATGAGAGGCATGCCACCAAATAGTTTTGACAAATACCAGTATGTAAAGCCACGCATAAAGTAAGCTTCACCAAGAATACGGTTCTTGAGCCCCTGGTCCATATTTATATTGGGAACATTGATTATAATGTCGTTCGAACGGTTGATGATTTCATACATCCTCCTCCATGTACTTTCAAAGTAGGGGTGAGAGGAGTCGTAAGTAAAGTTTTCGATATCTGAATGCACTCCATGGTCGCCTGCACGGTATTGATCATCCTCAGGGATGCCCATCAGCGTATTAATGCGATGGCCCCACAAGTCATGATTGCCTAATGGCTCATATATCGCATTTACCGCTGCTTCAGCATCATCGGAATTTCTCCAGAAGTCTTCTGTAGTTGTTTGGCCGTATGGCGGTACATCCAGAATACCTTCATCACAACCGTACATAAAGGAAAATAAACCGGGAATCAGGAACATTAAAAATAACGCTCCCCAATTCATTTTGATTGATGTTGTTTTTGGTTTCATTTTGTCCTGTAATTTCTTGGGTGTTTGAGTTTTAAACATTTGCGGGATTATCAAAAATCAATGACTGTTCCGAATGTCCACGTTCTTGGCTGCGGATATTGCGCATAGTCAACATTTCGCTGCAGGTTACCGTCTGTATAGCCAAGTTCGGGGTCAATTCCCGAGTAGGGTGTGATGGTAAATACATTGATTCCGGTTACATAGAAGCGAACCCCTCTCAGGCCTGCAATTTCCGTAATACTGTTTGGAAGTGTATAACCAAGAGTAAAGGATTTGAGCCTGAAATAACTTCCACTTTCAATGAAAAGGTCGGATGCCCTGTGGTTCAGGTTATTTCGAAGTGTGGTCATCCTCGGAATGGTATTACTTGAACCCTGGCCATTCCACCTGTTTTCTGTTTCAGCATACATGTTGAATGGATATGTAGGATCAATCCCCTGCATCCGGTCAGCATTAAAAATATCAACCCCGGCTGCTCCAACAAAATGGAGATTCAGGTTTAAGTTTTTGTACCCTGAAGAAACACTCAGTCCATAAGTCATATCCGGATGCGGGCTGCCAAGAATTTTCCGGTCATCAGCGTTGATAACTCCGTCACCGTTCAGGTCAACAAATCTCACATCTCCAGGCCTGATATTGGCTCTTCTTGGGTCATTGGAAATATTCGGATCGCTATCAATTTCCTGCTGATTTTGGTAAAGGCCATTTGTTGACCAGCCATAAAATGTTGCAATCGGGTGTCCCTGGAAAGTTCGTGCAATTTCCTGATTCGGCCGTCCGTAAGTTACAGATCCAAGAAAATCATTATTCAGGTTAGTTACCTCGTTCCTGATAAATGATGCATTTCCGGAGACTGAAAAGTTAATCTCGCCAACCTGGCCGGAATATCCCAATTCAATTTCCAGCCCCTGGTTCCGAATTTCACCAACATTCACATCCGGTACCGAAGCTGTTCCGAGAACTGCAAGAATAGGAGGTGCAAGCAGTACATCTTTCGAATCACGAATAAAGTATTCCACCGATGCATTTATCCTGTCATTATACATACGTGTATGCACACCGAAGTTGATCATCTCAACCGATTCCCAGGAGATATTTCTGTTAGGTATCCTGGTTTGGCTTATGCCATTCACCTGTGCACCCTGGAAACTGTATCGCGCGTTTTGAGCATACAATCCCAAAAACTGGTGCCTTGCAATAGACTGGTTGCCTGATCGACCCCATCCGGCAGTTAATCTCATGTTGTTTATGACCGGCCTGAGATTATCAAAAAAGCTCTCCTCAGAAATACGCCATCCAGCTGATACTGCCGGAAACACACCCCATCGGTTATTGGATGAAAATCTTGATGAGCCATCATAACGAATACTTGCAGATAACAAATACTTGTTGGCAAGGGCATAATTCACACGGCCAAGATAGGATAAAAGGGCATCTTCGATGGTTGTACCGGATGCTCCAGCTATAATATTTCCAGAATTGAGGACACGCTGTGTGGGTGACTCATCTTTAAAATCTCTTCTTAACGCAGAGAAATTTTCACCTTTAAATGTTTCCTGAACGATACCCGCCAGACCGTCAATGTCATGATTTTGAGCAATAGTGCGCCTGAAATGGAGAAACAATTCAGAAGAAACGGAGGTACCCTCAGTGTAAGATCGGTTTAACTCGTTTTGAGGACGCGCTCTTATTTGACGGTCAATGACAGGAAAAAATTGATAAAAATCATCAATCGCATAATCCAACCCAACGCTTCCCCTTAATGATAAACCTTCAAACAGGTCAATTTCACCTTCAACATTTCCAAGAACCCTTCTTCTTTCCGTGTTTGAATCTGAATCCTGCTCTATTGTAAAGATGGGATTGTTTATATCGCCAAACTCACCGCTGATTTGAGAGGAACCATACGAACCATCTTCGTTTTGAACAGGAAGACCTGGATGAAACCGAATGGCACTCCACAAAACACCTGTTTGTGCCGATAATGTATTTAATGTATTGCCATTTGTACGCGTTAATGAAAGGTTTTGGCGAAGGTTAATACGACTGCCTACGCGGTGGAATGAATTAATTTTCAAACCATAACGGTCAAAGTATGATGATTTCATCATTCCCTGCTCATCGGCAAAGTTACCGGAAATGTAAAATGAAGAATTGCTCGAACCTCCCTGGATCGAAAGATTATAATCCTGTATTGATCCTGTACCAAGAAGTTCGTCCTGCCAGTTTGTTCGTTGTGTTTGATATGTCTGATCTTCCCAAATCGGATTTACCGGCAGCCCATCGTTGGTAAATCGCTCGCGTTTCAGCATTGCCAGTGTTGGTGCATCCAGTACATCAATTGTATTTATCGGGCGTGAATAACCAATGGATGAATTAAAACGAACCTGCAAATCCTGATTAAATCGACCCCGTTTTGTTGTTACAAGAATTACACCATTTGCTGCTCGGTTTCCATAGACAGCGGCTGAGGAGGCATCTTTCAGAATATCAATAGACTCCACATCGTCTGAATTGATGTTATTCAGACTTTGCAAATCCGATGGCATCCCATCGATTACAATGAGAGGATTGGCATCATTTACAGTTCCTGTACCCCGGATGCGGATAGCCCCTCCGGTTCCCGGTGCTCCGCCACCCCGTACAATTTCAACTCCGGATGCCTGCCCCTGTAATACCGTTGAAAGATTGGTAATAGGTTGATTATCGAGCTGTTCGGAACGTATGGACGCTATTGAGCCTGTAATTCTTTCCTGGCGCTGCATACCGTAACCAACCACAACAATATCGTCCAGCATCTCCAAAGCCCTTTCAAGGGTTACATTAATTTGTGTGGCCGAACCAATTTCAACCGTTTTTGTAATGTATCCTACTGAAGTAATTACAAGCGCATTCAGCCCTTCAGGAACATTGATTTCAAATTCACCACTCGTATTTGAGTTTGTCCCAATCAGCGACCCTGTAAGTTCTCTGCTGCCTTGCACTACAATGGTTGCTCCGGGCACAGGTGTGCCATCAACTGCATCTCTGATTACACCGATTACTGTTTCCATGAGAATTGCTTCAATTTCTTCTCCATCTTTTTGGATGATAAGAAGATAACCTTCACGGGAAATCCGAAAATCAAGCCCTGTGTCACTTAGAATTTTATCAAGTGCATCACTGATCCAGATTCCTTCCTCAATAACGGTAACGTTTACATCGGGAAGAATATCACCACGCAGTGTGAGTTTCATACCGGTCTTTTCAGCTACAGTTCGAAGAGCTGTCATTAAAGGCGCATTATTGATATTCAGGTTAATTTCTTCCTTTATATCTGTTTTGTAGAACATCTTTTGCATCGCCGTTATGTTTGCAAAATATTGTTCCTGATTTGTCAAAGCCGGCTGTAGTTGAAATGACGCAAATGCTTTATTTTTTTCAGCACCTGCAATCATTATCACAGCTGAAAGCATTATGAGCTTTATGAGATATCTAAATTTTTGTTTTCTCATGAAAACACTCCATACTATGTTGTTAGAGATTGAGGGTTTTGAAGGGTTAAAAGAGACACGCCACCATCAGGTATTATAAAATGGTGTTGCCGGTTTGCCATTCATCATGATAGACAATCTGAAAATGTTACACCCTGCAACATTTAATTAAAAAATACATGGTGGTCTTTTTTAAGTTTGTGATAGTTTTTCAAGTATTCTTTTAATGTATTTTCACGACAGCACCCATTGATTCTGACATTCAGATTTTTTTTAACGGATGAATAGTGCCTTTCACTTACTCTGTTAATCGGTTCATCTGTTTTTCCTGTTTTGTGCAATGCATGCCCCTGATATGAAGCTTCTGTATCGGTTATCTGCTCAAAACAATCCGCATCGCGGATGACCGATTTTATAGGCCCGCCACTTGGGTTCATGGCTGTGCTATTTTTTGAAATCCCATTTGGGTGATATCCGATTTTCGATCTTAAATACTTCGCATATCTGCAATCGGATATCAAATTGGCGCAGCCAAACCACACATCTAAACCCCACATTTTAATGTGGGTGATCAAGCGCATCCCAACACCA
>SKKO01000347.1 GCA_007123715.1 Balneolaceae bacterium
AATGAACAAACGCTCTGGCGAGCATGTTTGAGTGTGCTGTACCACAGTATTCTGTACAAAAAATGACGGATTCTCCGATTTCGATAGCTTCAAACCAAAGTGATGTATAACGGTTCGGCAGCACATCCATTTTTACACGAAAGTCAGGGATATAAAAAGAATGGAGAACATCATCCGAACTCATAATTAGTTTAACGGGACGGTTTGCCGGTATATGCAATTCATTCACGCTTACGTGGCCGGTTTCGTAATGAAATTCCCATAACCAGCTTTTACCTACCACCCGTATTTCATAGGCATCAGCAGGGGCGGTGGTTAAACTCATGTATCCGTTAAGCCCCCATGCAAAGACAATCATCACAAGAATGAGCGGGATTACGGACCAGGTTATTTCGAGTTTGTTATTGTGGGTAATTACAGGAGTTACATCATTTTCTGAGCGTCTGCGATATTTCCAGGCAAAGAAAATTATGGCAAAAGTAATACCTGCCAGGAGTATGATACTTGTAACATTCACAAAATTGAATAATGCGTCCGTACCCTCAGCAAGCGTGCTTTTTTGGGGTGGGAGCATAAATTCACTTAGTCTATTCATCTATTTTAATTCATAAGTTGGTGGTTGTGAAGACCTTCTTTCTCGTCTCCAAAAAACGCTCAGGAATATACCCAGAATTATGACTGTAGCCAAACCGCCAAGCTTCATAATATTCATGGCAACGGGTACATAACTTTGCGATGACGGGTCGTAGGTGAAACAATAAAAAAGCACTCTGTCGATAGTGTTTCCAATTGTTCCTTCTGCTGCTTCGAACAAAGCATTTCGCAGGTCAAACTCGCGGAAAGCTGCACCATATAGATATCGCGTAATGGTACCCTCAGGGCTGAGGAGCATGATGCTTGCAAGGTGCAGGTATTCGCCGGTTTGTTCATGGTATGTATACCGGAAACCCACGGCGTCTGTGAGTTTTTTTACAGACTCCTCAGGCCCGGTCAAAAAATGCCATCCATATTCAGCACCATCACGGTTTAGGTCACGTATGTACATTTCTTTGGACCGTGCCGCTAGTTCATATGTTTCACGCGGATCGATGCTGAAGGAGATAATGGTATAATCTCTCCCGGGGCTCCATGCCATTTCGTTTACCACTTTGAATACTGCATCCAAAACCAGGCTGCACAGAACCGGACAGTCGTAATAAAGCGGATTTAAGAGAACCGGTTTACCCTGTTCGATGAGATCACCCAATATAACCCGATTGCCATCGGAATTGGTAAACTCTATATCCAGCGGGATGGTGTTTCCCAGCTTTTCGTCCACGCCAATATCCTGAAGGATGGCTGGAGTGGCCTGGTTAAGCTGGGCGTGTGCAGTACTCAAAATGGAAAACACTGTAATCGCAAAAAAGATTATCAGTGTATGCCTCATAATGGGTATATAATAATTACTCGTTTGTTAAAATTGTAATCGCACTGTCAATCGGAATTCTGTAGATACCTTCGTCGATATCTACAACTCCGAACGATTCGAGATGTGCGCGGTCTCGTTGCTGAATCTCTTCTATGTCATAAAAGATGCTTTGCTGAAAACGTTCCTGAAGAGCACTGGTTCTGTTGTACTCGTGCATAAACATGATACCCACAATAAATAGAACAACAGAAACTGTACCGAAGACAGACCAAAAGGCAAGGCGTCCGTAATTCAGTATGTCAAATGTAGCGCCATATTCTACAGATTTAATGAATTCATCGGTTGCCTCTAAAGAAACTTCTTCGTCATCAGAAACGTCTGAAGCTGATGTTTCAAGTTCCCATTCGCGAATTTCTTCTTCAGTTACACCATACTCTTTGGCAAGTTTTTCCCGAACTTCATTACCAGCGTTTTTGGCCTTTTCGGCAATTTGTGCTTTTTCTACATCAGAGAGTTTATCAGATTTATCACTCATAACAATTTGGTTTGCAAATAAAGTAGATTATTGATGGTAGTGTTTGCTCAGTGAAGCTGAAAGGTGGGGATCATTAACGGGGATTATATTGTGTTTCTTGAGCCGCTGAAAGAAAAGCCCCATAAAAATTCCGCCAAGTCCGATAAAGGTTGCAAAATCGAGCCAGCTAATTACCACACCACCATGATTAAAGACCGGCATTACAATCCAGTGTAATTCAATAATGTGCATCACCAGTACAAGCACCGCAGTGAATCCAAGGATTTTGTGATTATGTTTGAGATCACGATTCAGCAATACGATGAAGGGAATCAAGAATCGTCCGATAATCAGCATATAAGAAACGAATTCCCAGCTACCTTCCAATCTGTGATAAAACCAAAGAGTTTCTTCGGGGATGTTAGCATAGTAAATCAACAGAAACTGGCTGAAAGCGATATAGGCATAGAAAACGGTAAAACCGAAAAACCACGCACCAAGGTCATATATATGCGCTTTCCCGATGGTGTTACTGAGTATTCCTTTTCTGTGGAACCAAAATATCAGAAGAATAAGAACCGGAAAAAGTGCCTGAAAACTCATTGCGAAGAAATAAACACCGAACATTGTCGAGAACCAATGCGCATCAAGTGACATCAGCCAGTCAAAACTGGCAAAGGAAATTGTAAGTGAAAAGATTAAAATACCAGGTGCACTTAGTTTTCGTAATATAGTGGTAAGCCCCCAGTCGTTGGTTTCATCCATTTCAACAGATACTTTGTGCAGTCTGTAACCAAGATAACCCCAGATTCCGAAATAGATGAACTGTCGGATTACAAAGAAGGGGACATTCAGATATGCAACCTTGCCAAGCAAAATGGGATCGTTGGCAACATACTCAGTATTTGTCCAGGTATAAAGGCTGCTCATACCCAGAAGTACAGGCACCAGGAAAATCGACCAAATCCAGATATTGGATATAAACGATTCGGGAATTCTCCTGATAACGGTGGCCCAGGATGATTTGGTGATGTGGTGTATCATCACAAGAATTAGAGATGCAAGCGCGATACTTGTAAAAAAAGTGAAACTGGTAAGATATGAGAAGAAGAACTGCTCACTGTTCAGGAAAAATCCTACAAAACTTGCGATTAGACCCACAATGCCAAAACCATAGAACGTCTTTGCCACGTCGAGATTTGATGGGAATTGGAGTGAATCCGTTATTTTTGGACTTGTTGAAGCCATGTAATTACCTTTTTTCGCTCAAAATTATTCTTCTGATAATGATCTGATGAATTCAACCAAAGATTGAAGTTCACTTTCTGATAAATGTGAGTATGGAACCATCACATTGTCGTATCCCTGAACAATAAGTGCCCCTGGTTCAACAATGGACTCAATTAAATACTCTTCATCGGCAATGGTGCTGGTACCATCGGTGAAATTTCTTTCAGAGCCATACAGACCTGCCATTGTAGGTCCAACTCCAGCTGCGCCGCCAAGTGAATGGCAGGCCTGACAAGCGTTGCGAACAAATAGTGCCTCGCCTCTTTCAGCGCTTACTTCTTCGCCTGCTCCGGCGGCACGTGCTGCGGCCAGCGCTTCAAGGCGTACCTGTTCTTCCGTAAAGATTCGTCCCAGTTCAGCAAGGTCAATATCATACCTTTCCATTTCTGCAGAAGGAACATACTGGCTGCGCTGCAATGCACGAACATAGGCAACAATTGCCCACCGGTCTTCAACAGGAATCTGAGTGGCATAAGAGGGCATATTTCGGATTCCGTTTGCTATGGCGGAATAGACTTCGCCATCCGGCAGTGCCCTGCTGTTGTCGGAGTGGAAAGTTGGTGCGGGCACATAACCGTAACCACCGGTCATGATAATTCCCCTGCCGTCACCGGTACCCCCATGGCACATCTGGCAGAAAATATCGTAACGTTCACGTCCGCGGTTCAAAAAATCACGGGTCAGCTCAAAAGGGATGTCTGCAATATAGTTGCCATCTTCGTCAAGGCCTTCAAATATAGCAGCATCATGGCGGAGATTGCCTCTCGCAAGGGTTCCTTCAACCGGCATTCTCATGGCCATACCATCTTCAAAAAACGGATTTTCCTGCTGGGCATTAAAACGCTCCTGGAAATTCATGTTAAAATGGTGCCGCATTGGCGGCTTGTCGGACAATTGCCCCCGGCATGATACGATCATTACCGAGATCAATAAAAGTGCGATAATATGCTTTAAGGCCAATTTCATGTTCTAAACAGTCTTAAAATTATATTTGGATGATTTACTCATCAAAAATTGATTCGATATTCGTTGCTCCCGCATCGGAAAGAAGTTTCTGAACTTTTTCAGATTCAAACTGTGGGTCTTCTGATTCGATACAAACAAAAAATCCGTCATCGGTTGCTTTCTTAAAATTTTCTGAGTTAAAGAGTGGATGGTTAAATTTTGGCAGGCCATTCAGGTAAAACATTCCGAAAACTGCTCCGAAAGCCGCAAGAAGCACCGTTAATTCAAAAAGTACTGGAACCCATGCCGGAAAATTAAAAAGGCTTTTACCGCTGATATTTAACGGGTAATCAATCACCATCATGTAATATATCATGCCAAATCCGGCGGTTAAACCCAAAAGCCCGTGGCCCGCAACAATCCACCCAAGTTTTGACTTGCTCAGGTTCATAGCCCGGTCTATTCCATGTATCGGGAAAGGGCTGAATGTATCAAAATGCCTGTAGCCGCTTTCTTTTACCAGCCTTGCTGCATCCATCAATTCTTTTGGATTCTTAAATTCAGCAAGTATACCGTAAAGTGTTTTATCTGTAGTTGCTTCCATCGCTATTTAAGTTTAAACAGATTTTTTGTAGGGTTGCGGTATTTCAACTTTCGGTGGCACATACTCACCCTCTTCATTATAATTGTGCGGATCGGCCTGCGGCATTACACCTTTGAGCTCGGCTACGGCAACCATTGGCAGGAAGCGCAGGAAGAGCAGGAAGAAAGTGAAAAACAACCCAAATGTGCCGACATAAGTAGCAACATCCCAGAATGTTGGAGAGTAGTATCCCCATGAAGAGGGTAAAAAGTCTGTTGAAAGGGATGTTACTGTGATCACAAATCGTTCAAACCACATACCGATATTTACTACAATGGATATCATAAAAGTAAAGGCAACATGCCTTCTGAGTTTTTTAAACCAGAAAAATTGGGGTGACAGTACATTACACGTAACCATGATCCAATATGCCCAGGCATATGGGCCGGTTGCCCGAAGGATGAATATCGCCTTCTCATACTCTACACCGCCGTACCAGGCAATGAAAAATTCCATAGCATAAGCAAAACCAACCATCGAACCGGTCACGAGGATAATGATGTTCATCTTTTCAATATGGTCTACTGTCATGATGTCTTCGAGCCCGTAAATTTTGCGGCAGACAATCATAAGGGTGAGTACCATTGCAAAGCCGGAAAATACCGCGCCGGCAACAAAGTATGGCGGGAAAATAGTTGTGTGCCAGCCGGGAATAATGGATACGGCAAAGTCAAACGAAACGATCGTATGAACCGAGAGTACCAGCGGAGTGGCCAGGCCTGCAAGAATCATGTATGATTTTTCGTAATTCCACCAGTGGCGGTTACTGCCTCTCCATCCCAATGCAAACGTACCATAGATTACCTGGCCAACCTTGCTTTTTATCCGGTCACGGATAGTGGCTAAATCGGGTACCAGGCCAACATACCAAAAGAGCAGGGATACAGTGAAATAGGTTGAGACGGCAAAAACGTCCCAAAGCAGCGGGCTATTAAAATTGGGCCACATGGCCATGGAATTTGGAATGGGGAACATCCAGTAAACTACCCAAACACGACCTACGTGAATGGCAGGAAAAATTCCGGCGCACATAACGGCGAAAATGGTCATTGCTTCCGCGAAACGGTTAATGGCTGTCCGCCAACCCTGGCGGAAGAGGAAAAGAATGGCGGAAATCAGTGTTCCCGCGTGGCCAATCCCTACCCACCATACAAAGTTAATGATCGCCCATCCCCAGCCTACCGGCTGGTTCAATCCCCAGATTCCGGTTCCTTCCCAGAACAGCCAGGCTATGGAAACCAGTAAAACCAGCAGCAAAATGTTGGAAACACCAAAAGCAATATACCATCCCATTGGAGTTGGCCGCAGGTTGATGTCGGTAACCATAGCTGTAATATCCTTAAAGCTGTGGTTGCCTTTTACAAGAGCGGGTTCCGGAACGTATTCGTACGTTTTACTCATGTTAAATCAGTTGCAATTATTTCCTTATTGATTGAATTAGCTCAATTCAGGGTTTTTGTTAGTTAATCTTGCGAGATAGGATGTTCGTGGCCGGACATTCATCTCCTCAAGCATCACATAATTTCTGTCGTTTCTCTTGTTCACTGAAACAATGCTGTTTGCATCGGTCAAATCACCAAAAGAAATCGCATTGGCAGGACATGCCTGCTGACAGGCTGTTTGAACAGTGCCATCACCCGGTTTTTTGGATCCGGTAGCAATTTTTGTCTTGATCTTGGCTTTGTTAACCCGCTGTACACAGTAGGTACATTTTTCAATCACACCACGAAAACGAACCGTTACCTGTGGATTCATTGCCATCTGAATAATTTCAGGATCGTCTCCGGTAGTCAGATATTCTTGTGAGTAATTGAAGAAATTGAATCTCCGCACTTTGAACGGACAGTTGTTGGCGCAATACCGCGTTCCGATACACCGGTTATAGGTCATCTGGTTGATTCCGTCTTCACTGTGTGTGGTTGCTGCAACAGGGCAGACCTGTTCGCAGGGCGCAAGCTCACAATGCATACAAGGCACCGGCTGGTGATAGACAGTGGGGTTATCGGGATCGCCTTCATAGTAACGATCGGTCCTGATCCAGTGCATTACCCTGCGGCGGCCAACTTCTCTTTTGCCGATCACCGGGATATTGTTTTCGGCCTGACATGCGATAGTACAAACCCCGCAACCAAAGCATGCGTTCAGGTCGATGGTCATACCCCATTGTGGCTGATGCTCGGGGCCATATTGCTCATTAAACAAAGATACAGGGCCTCTTTCATCTCCTGCAGCCCTGGCTTCTTTCATCCCCGGCACGTTAAAGCCGTGAAAACTTTCAAATGTTGCGAAATCGGGCTTTTCTTTATATCCGGCAAGTGTTGTTGTACGGATCATATCCCGGCCTTCAAGTGAATGATGATCCTGAACGCATGCGATTTCATACGTTGTGCCTGCAGCTTCAACAGAAGCCTGCTGATAGAACATTTGGCCGGATGTTCGAAGCGGATAAGTGTCAACACCAATCCCGTCGGCCACACGGCCCAAATTTTGACGGCCATAACCAACGGTGAGGGTAATAGAGTCATCAGCATGCCCGGGTTCAATCCATGCAGCTATTTCAAGTGATCTTCCTCCCGCATTGATTCGAACCACCGGTACTTTATTACTGCTGAAACTTCGTTCAGGATTAATGCCGATTCGCCGGGCTGTTGCAGCACTCATTAGTGCCACATTATCCCAGGTAATCTTTGTCATTGGCTCCGGAAGCTCCTGCAGCCAGCCGTTATTGGCAAACCTTCCGTCAAATAACCTCACATCAGGTTTAATTGCTATTTCAATGCCTTCTATTGACCTGCTTGTTAAGGCAGGCTGTATGAAGGATGAAAAATCACCGCTTAAACTTACTTCAGCGGAACTAAACCCACTCGTGGTATCAATTCCATCATGCAGAATTTCTTCCCAGCCCCTGTTAAAATCACCGGAAATAACACCGGCCCATGTTTCCTGAACAAGATCGTAACCGGTAGTTGTTTCGCCGGATAATAAAATTTGCAAAAATTCAATGTTGCTAATCCCGCCAAAGAGCGGAAGGATTTGCGGCTGAATAACGGATCTTTGGCCTGTAAAGGATAAGCCATCGCCCCACGCTTCAAGAAAATGTGCACTGTTTACATGCCAGGTGCTCAATCGTGATGTTTCGTCAAAATAATCGGATAGATGTATGGTGGTTTCAACATTACCAAGAGCAGCGGTAAAGTCGAGGTCTGCCGGGGTGTTATATGCCGGGTTTCCTCCGACCATGACAACAGTATCGAAGACTCCGGCTTTCAATTGATCAACGGCATTCAGAAAAGCCTGGTTTTCATCCCTGTTCTCGCGGTAGGGAAGTTCATGATAAGTTACTGTATTACCGGAATTACCCAACGCAAGGTTGATGGCTGCAACGGCAGCATGTGTTTCCGGGGCATATTCTGCACCAACAGTAATGATCGAATTTCCCTGTGAATTTAAAAGCTCGGATGAAAGATTATCGATCCAGTCGTGATTGGAAAATTCATTATTTACACTGCTGAAAGCATCAAGCCCATTTACAGATTGTGCCAGCCTGGCAGCAAGGGCAAAAGTAAAAGGTGCTATTTGAGAAGATTTCAGGCGAAGTCTGTGGTCGGCATAAGAACCGGTATTTGTAAAAGCATTCTCAACGGAGTATATGCGCGACATATCGTCGCTTGTGGATTCTACTTTACGTTTAGATGTAAGCTTCAGAGAGTATTCTACACTGTTTTTTCCAGCTTGCGGGTTCATGAAATCATCATCGAGGGCAAGTACTACGTCGGCTCTGTCAAAATGATTCACTGTGCGCAGACGACTGCCAAATGCAAGCTGTGTACCTTCAAGAGCATTATTTTCTGAAAAAGGTTCGTATGTTACCCATTGGGAATTTGGGAAACGCTCAAGAATTTGTTGTTTGATTCTGTGATACGTGGGAGATGAAGTTGCTTCATCAATGAAAAGTATTGACCTTTCGGTATTTGAAAAATGTTCCGCTGCAAATGATGCAAAATCTTCTCCGGATACGTTTTCACCATTACGCCTCGGAGAGCGGGAGCGGTCTGGGTCATAGAGGTCCAAAATACAGGCCTGATGGTAAATGTTGGTTCGGCCGCCGCTAGACGGGTGGTCTGGATTGCCCTCAATTTTGGATGGCCGCCCTTCATTATTGGTGATCAGCAAGCCGGTTATCGTATCCTGAAAAGGCATGCTTGTCGCGTAAAACAGGGGCTCTCCAAGTACAAGATCTTCAGGCTGCCGGGAATAGGGCAGTATTTTTTGAATAGGTTTGCGGCAGGATGCAAATCCCGCAAGAGCGATCGAAGCACCCATAACCCTCAAAAAACTGCGGCGGGATACCTGGTCGGTTAGCTCGGTTGCATTTTCAGGGAATTCACGTTCCGCAAATTTTTTGTACTCTTCGTTCTGAGCGAGTTCGTTTAAGCTTTTCCAGTAAGTTGTTTGATTCGGCTGATCACTCATTCTTCAATAGATACTGTTTGTTTAAATCATTTTTTAAGATGAAGCTTTTTTTCAATCAGAAATGACAGCTTTGACAATAGGTTGGTGCATTGATATTATGTTTTGCAACCAATTCCCGTCCCAATTCCAGTTGGTTTTCAGCAACATAGCCCATAGTGGTAACTTCTGATACCGGCCTTACATGTTTCTCAGGTTCCCTGTGACAATCGAGGCACCAACCCATACTTAGAGGCATGGCCTGATAAACAACTTCCATTCTGTCAACACGGCCATGGCACGATTCACAGCCAACTCCTACATTCACGTGGGCTGAATGGTTGAAATAAGCATAGTCGGGCAGCATATGTACTTTAATCCATTCTATAGGCATCCCTGTTTCCCAGCTTTCACGAACCGGTGCAAGCTTTTCACTGTCCGTTAAAATTTGTCCGTGACAGTTCATGCAGGTCTGTGTAGCCGGGATGTTGGCATATTTGGATTCTGTTACCTGTGTGTGGCAATATTGGCAGTCCATGCCCAGCTGCCCAACGTGTACCTGATGGCTGAATGGTACCGGTTGCTCCGGTGCGTATCCAACATCTAAAAATTCGGGTGAAAAGAAATACCAAACTACAAAAACAAGCGCGTTAAGAACAATGATTGAACCGAATAGAATTCTGCGTGGTGCTTCATTTGTCCACTTAGGAAAAATCTGAGCCATAAATTCTGTTGAATATTACCAATTACGTCTATTGTTAGAGCGGGTAGTAAGCTTTAAAAAGAATCGAATATATGAAAATCTGCGCATTTCAATATTACCCGGCAACGATATTTAAAATGATTCTAAATAGCAGATTTCAATGTTTAAACAGGCTGTCAAATTGAGCATTAAGATAGGATACTGTTCAGAAAATTGCTTAAAAAATCGATCAAATATTTTTTTATTTCATTGAATCAAGCGCATTTTTCTTTTGTTGATCATGAAGAATGAAAGAGATTGAAAGATATCAGTTTAGTATGCTGTGATTTTGAACAGAATCGTTAATGTTCATTTAAAAAGCATACGGAGGCTGGAAAAAAAATATCGAAAATCATATTTCTCTCTCAGAAATACTTTAATTTTGTGCGTGACTAATATGACTACAGGCAAATGAATATGGAATCATCATTAAATGAACAATTAACTGTAAAGGCTCTCAAAGAGATTAGTGTACCCAAGGCGATTGGTGCAATATTGCTGATTAGCGGTGCAGCATTTTTATTTCTGATTTACCTTCTCTACTTCAGGGAAACGGCAGATGCCACTGCAAGTTGGGTAGAGAAGCTGCCTGCTCTCAATGCGCTTTTAAATAGTGTAAGTACAATTCTGATAGTTGCAGGTTACCTTGCAATCAGGCGGAAAAACTACATTGTCCACATGCGGTTTATGCTGATGGCATTTGTGACGTCATCCCTGTTTCTGATCAGTTATTTAGTTTATCACAATTTTGTAGGTCATACACCTTTTCCAGGTGAGGGCTTTGTAAGGCCTGTTTATTTCACCATCCTGATTTCCCATATTATTCTCTCGGCTTTTGTGGTCCCCCTGGTATTGACAAGCTACTATTTTGCGTTTTCAGGCAAATTTAAAACACACCGTACGGTCTCCAAATGGACCTTACCGGTCTGGTTATACGTTTCTATTACCGGAGTAATGATTTTCTTTATCCTGAATGCGTATGTTTGACGGATGAGTATTGAGTTGTGAGTAATGTGAAAAAGAGTCTCGATATCTCCATGCCATCCTGCACTACTAAGTTTCGAGCGCAGCAGTGCTTCAGGGAGCAGGGGTATTTATAGACTGACGAAGTCGGATTCATGATTTGTATTTCCGGCTCTGAGAGGAACTTTGTCTAAAAAAAACGCTGACAGATCCGGCAGGTGCTGTCAGGTTTCTGCTTATAGTATTCTCAGAACCGGATATTCACAGCTCAGAATTTTCGGTTATCCCAGAAATTTTTCACCTGCTTTGGGGATTAAAACTTTGGTGTCACAATAATCTGCAGTGAACTCCCTGAAATCTTCGGGTTTACCAATTAGAACAGGGAAAGTGCCGTAATGAATGGGTATAGCCACTTCGGCCTCAAGCATTTCACAGCATAGAGCTGCTTCCTGTGGCCCCATCGTATAATGATCACCAATGGGCACGGCAATTACGGTAGGTTCGTACATTTCTCTGTAAAGTTCCAGGTCACTGAAAATATTGGTATCACCTAGATGGTAGAAGCATATATCATCATCGAACGAGAGAATCAGGCCTCCGGCCTCCCCGGCATACTCTCCGCCAAATGAGGAACTGTGATTGGCGTTTACAAGTGTCACGGAAAAATCGTCGAGATGAACCGTTCCGCCTTTATTGAATTCAATTCTCTGTTCCTCGGCCAGCCCGTGTTTTTTAAGCAAAAGCGACAGTTCTACCTGCGCAATTACTTTACATCCTGTTTTACCGGCAAGATCGAGGGTATCTCCAACATGATCTTCGTGCCCGTGAGTGAGCAGTATGTAGTCAATTTTATCCGGAGATTTCTCGTTTTCGGGTGTTGAAGGGTTTCCTGACAAAAAAGGGTCGATATAAATGATTTTTCCAGATGGGGATTCCAACCGTATTGCGGAGTGACCCAGCCACCACGCTTTTACTTTTGTTTCCATAATCAAATTGTTTGATTTTAATTGGCGTTAGTTCTTCTATATACATAAACTAACAAAATGAAGAAATTTATCGTTGAGAAATCTTTTGGCTAGTTGCATAGTTAACAAAAGTGTTTTATACATTTAAATAATAAAATAAATCTTGGCGCATTTTCAAATATCAAACGAAATCACTAAATGAAGATAGATTCATGGCAGAAAGGATAAAACTTCATCACGTCTCACCACACAGAAAGCGGATTTTTGAATTGGCCGATAGCCTGTTGGACGGAGGTATCGGGCTTGTTCCGACAGATAGCCGGTATGCACTGGTATGCGACTATAAGAACAAAAAAGGGATCGACCGGATCAGGCAAATCAGACAGCTTGATAAAAAGGACCACCTTACAGTGATGTGTCACAGCCTGGAGCACATTTCTACGTTTGCTTACCTGTCTGATGATAATTTCAAACTTATCAAAAGGCTGATTCCCGGACCCTATACATTTATCCTGCCGGCCACCCGAGAGGTACCGCGTTTGCTTACTCATCCTAAAAAGCGCACGGTGGGAATTCGGGTGCCCGATTACCCCATCTGCCTTGAACTGATCAGGGAACTTGGAAATCCTGTCATAGTTAGCTCCGCTAAGTTGCCAAATGTTGATAAAGGTGATCCCGCACACGGAGACAGAGTTATGTTCCTCAACTGCTTCGACAATATTGTGGATGTTATTGTGGATGATGAACTCCCACTCTCGGATAATTCATCCACCATTATTGGTCTCACCGGCATCGAGCCGGAAATCATCAGGGAAGGCCTGGGGATGGAGAAGCTGAACGAAGCACTGGCATTGGAAGGGTTTGAGCCGGCTTATTGATGAATGGCGAGATTGAGTAGCGAAATACAGGTTGCACGTATTTCTTCGTAATACACACTACTCAACATAAACCGGTCAACTGAACAATTCTTTAAATTTTTTACTGTAATCCGGTGTTATAACACCCTTTTCTGTGATGATTGCAGTGATTAGATTGTGAGGGGTAATATCAAATGCTGGATTGTAAACCTGCACATGTTTTGGGGCAGTGTGTTTGTTTCCGAAATGCGTGACTTCATCATCGCCCCGCAGTTCAATTTCAATATCGCGGCCGTTTTCCAGGCTCATGTCGATGGTGGAATAGGGGGCGGCAACATAAAACGGAATGTTATGCGCATTGGCAAGAACAGCCAGGCTGTATGTAC
>SKKO01000055.1 GCA_007123715.1 Balneolaceae bacterium
CGAAATCTATAGTGAGCTGATTAATGCACTGAGGCCGCCCCCTGAATCTGGTAAGTTCCGTCAAATCAATCCTGTACAGGTATGCATACAAACCTTCACCCGGGGTTCCCGGCTCACCCTCAGGGAAAAGCCTGCTTTGCAAAAATCCAATCCCCCTGTGGTTTGGCAGCTCAATTATACTTGTTAAATCTTCCACAATTATAGTGCAATTATGATTAAACAGGCAATTAATTTGTGGAAAGGATACCTCAACAATGGATAATGGCACCGTTTGAACTAAACAATCATCCGAAATTAAATCTCCTGTAATTGTCCAGCCAAAATTATCTATTAATGATTGACGGGCATCAGCCCCTTCACAGTATTCGAGGCCAAGTGCTCCAAGCTCCACATCAGTTTGTACTGATTGTGCCGCCCAACTTATGAGTGTCTGATCGTAATTAGCTACAGACAAACCCGAAGCTGTAAGCATCTGGAACATGGTGTTCACACTGCTGATGTTCCAGTTTCCAAGATTCTGATCAAATGAGTATGCAGCTAAAAACATTTGAAACATATCAGTAACATTTTCTGTATTCCAACCACTTATATCCTGGTTAAACGGGGTACCGTTAAACATCAATCGCATGTTGGTTACGTTACCGGTATCCCAGCCGCCAATATCCTGGTTAAATGATGTAGCCAACAAAAACATAAGCGACATATTCGTAACGCCAGCAGTATCCCAACTTCCTATTGGCTGATTAAATGAGGATGCCCCCTGAAACATCCAGCCCATATTTGTTACACTGCCGGTGTTCCAAATCCCGATTGGCTGGTTAAAACTTTTAGCATTGAAAAACAATCCAAACATGTTGGTAACTGTGCTTACATCCCAATGCCCGATTTCACCGTTAAAATTTTCAGCCTCCCGAAACATAGCCGACAGGTTTGTAACCCCTGAAAGATCGGGGGCATCAATTGCCAGGACATCAAGATTTAAGGCTCCATAAAAAGCATTAGCCATCGAAGACCACTCAATGTCTCCCCATTGCTGAATTGAAATCAGCTTGCTCGCTTCATCAGAATTATTGAAATAAATTCGCGGAAACGTTCCGGTAATTTCAACTCTGTATAAATCCTGAGTTGGTACCGCAAACGTTAGAGGTCCATTCAAATCTGTAAAAGATCCGTTCAACTCGTTATCATTCACATTTTCCCAATAGAGGTTATACAGATATGCCTCCCCGTCTGTATAAATGGGAATTCGAATACTTCCTTGTCCCGAATCGCCTTCAATTCTCGTATCCCAAATTGTTACAAATGCCCCCTCATTAACAAAATCATCCGGATTAAAGAAATAATCCTGAGCAGAAGTTTCTTTCAGGTGATCATCGTGTTGATGATCAACAATGTTTGATTCCTGGCATGCGGAAGCAAATAAGATTATAGAAAAAATTATCAAACCGGTACAAGTATTCTTCCGAGTCTTCATCATATTCTGCTCATTTATAGTATTCAAGGGGTTGGGATTATGCTTTCAATAACCGATTAAAAGCACTATTACAGGTAATAACTAACCTATGAAGTAAATCTGGCTAATGGTTTCCTGTTATTATTGAATACGTAACATGGCCTGATTTCCGGAAAAGAGAGGCGATAATTTTTTTATTCTGTTAACAGAATCAATTTATTCGATCCGGACAATGCATTCTATGTTGTTCATATCTATACCACAGCTGGTTCTTCAAGCTTTACGCCTCCGCCCGGTGTAACTAAAATAGATGTTCTTGTAGTTGCGGGCGGTGGCGGGGGCTGCAGCTGCGACTCAGGTAAACGCAGGAACCTATCGGGTTAGCTTTGACGGCAGCAGTCTATCAAGGTCAAAAGGAGTCTTCATGTACAGGCTCCAAACAGGAACAGAATCGTTAACCCGAAAATTATCACAGTTAAAATGATTACGAGCCTATCTTGAAAATTTATTCAGGGTCGCAGCCGTCCCAGCATTCTCGGGAATGGGATGGTTTCGCGAACGTGAGATAGTCCGCAGATCCAGGCAACAGTGCGTTCAAGGCCGAGACCATAACCGGAGTGTGGCACCGTGCCATATCGCCGCAGGTCGAGGTACCACTCAAACACTTCCTTCTCCAGTCCCTCTTCTTCAATTCGTTCTTCAAGAACCGCAAGACTATCTTCGCGCTGGCTGCCGCCCACGATTTCTCCATAACCTTCGGGTGCCAGAATATCCATACCGAGAGCCAGTTTGCCGGTCTCATCACGCTTCATGTAGAACGCCTTTATTTCAGCCGGCCAGTGGGTTACAATCAGCGGCACATCGAATTGCATCATCAATACCGTTTCGTCGCTTCCACCAAAATCGTTGCCCCACTCAAAGTTTCGGGCCGATTTTTTCCATCCGGGAATATTTCTCAGGTCTTCCTCAATCTGATCAATACGAGCTGAGATCTCTTTCATTCGCTGATCGATTTGAACTTTTCTCCATTTCTTCGCTGAACCGTGTTCTTTCTTAATTACTTCCCGCTCTTTCGATATTTCATCCAGTTCTCTCTTGCGGGACTCTTCCATTTCATCCAGAAGTTTGGCTGTCTCATCACTTTTCAGCCTTTCAACTGCTTCGGTGTAGGTCATGCGTTCAAACCGTTTTTCTGCCAGTTTTTCCAGGGCAGTTGTGTCTCTTTCAAGAATTTCCAGTTCGGCTCTGTTTTTTTCAAGAACCGAAGCCACAATCGCCTTAATCATATCTTCGGCCAGATCCATATTCATTTCCAGATCGTAGAAAGCCATCTCCGGTTCAATCATCCAGAATTCGGTTAAGTGCCGGCGGGTTTTCGATTTCTCTGCACGAAATGTGGGGCCGAATGTGTAGATCAAACCATGTGCCATCGCCATCGCTTCACCGTAAAGCTGCCCCGTTTGCGCCAGGTACGCTTTTTCATCAAAATAATCGGTTTCGAACAGTGTAGTACTTCCCTCTGCGGCATTTCCGGTAAAAATCGGTGAGTCCAACTGCACAAATCCGCGTCCCTGGAAAAAGTTGTGGATGGCAAAAATGATCTCATTCCGAACACGCATAGCGGCCCACTGCTTCCGGCTTCGGAGCCAGAGGTGACGATTTTCCATCAAAAACTCAATGCCGTGCTCTTTGGGAGTAATGGGATAATTCTCAGCTAACTGAATGATCTTTAAATCTGTAGCATGCAGTTCATAACCTCCTGCACTACGTTCATCTTTCAAAACAGTTCCTGTAATTTCAAGCGAACTTTCCTGTTTCAATGTTCCTGCAGCTTCAAATACAGCATCTGAGACATCATCGGCTGCTACAATACACTGGCATAAACCTGTACCATCCCGTACCTCCAGAAAATGGATTGCCTTGCTGCTTCGGATGTTGTAAAGCCAGCCCTTCAGAGTTACTTTTTGATCTTGATGGTTGAATAGTTGGTTAATGTAAGTCATTTTATCAGGATTGAAATAGTAATTTACACCGGTTAAAAAATCATGATTTAGTTTTTTCAGGAATTAAAAGCGTCTCTGAAAACATTACCGGATCAAAAAAGTCGGCGGAGAACGTCAACAGCTCTTCCTGCGTTACAGCATCAATATTTTCAACCAGTTCATCAAGTGTGACATACCGGTTAAAATACAATTCACTTTTTGCAAGCCGGGTCATCCGGTTACTGGTATTTTCCTGTGAAAGTAATAATTTTCCCTTAAGCTGAGCTTTTGATTCAGTCAGTTCTTTTTCACCGACTTTTTCCTTTCGAATTATCTCAAACTCTTTGGTTATTAAGTCCCTTACATGAGGCACATATTCAATATCTGTACCAATGTAAACTCCAAACAACCCCGAATCAACATAGGATTGATTGAACGGGCCAATGGAATAGCAGTATCCATACTTTTCACGTATGTTCTGATGGAGCCTGGAACTCATGCCACCGCCAAGTACAGTATTGGCAAGCAGTAACAGATATTTGTCCGGATGGTCGTAATTGAGAGCCCGGCGGCCGGTAATCATGTGAGTCTGTTCAATCGGCTTGCTAATCTCTTTTTGAGTTACTTGATATTCGGGAAGCGGCTGTTCCTGGCTGGTCGTCTTTTTGGTACCGTTATGATTCAAAACACCACTCACCAATTCAATTACCTTTTCATGATCAACATTCCCGGCAACGGCAACAAGAAGGTTATCCGGCTGATAACGTTCATCCATATAATCAAAAAGATTCTTCCGTTTGAATGAAGAAACCGTTTCCTCATAGCCAATTATAGGCCTGCCAATCGGATGGTTTTGAAATACCTGTTTACTGAACTCTTCAAACACCACATCATCAGGGCTGTCGCGATACATTTTCATCTCCTCAAGCACCACTTTTTTCTCTTTTTCAAGCTCCTTTTTAGGGAACCGCGAATTTTTTACCATATCGGCAAGTACATCGACAGCCGCTTCAAGTTTTGAATCAAGGCAGCGTGCGTAATAACAGGTATACTCCGTTGAAGTAAATGCATTCAGATAACCGCCAACAGACTCCATGCTTTGCGCGATATCATATGCAGTTCGTGATTTTGTCCCTTTAAAAAGCATGTGTTCCAGGAAGTGTGTGATACCCGCTTGCTCTTCCCGTTCATTGCGGCTTCCGGTTTTTACCCAGATACCAACAGAAATGCTTTTTACACTGTTAATATGCTCCGTTACAATTTTCAGCCCGCTTGGCAGGATTGTTTTTCTTACGTCTGTGTCAGTTTCAGTAGTTACCAAAGTCATTTGTTGAATTAAGATTCTCTTTTTTGAACGCGTGGAAAATACGAATTCCTGTAATGAATAGAGAATTTTTGAAACAGCATTTACACTGAACAGAGAGATAAACTTCGCTGAACAAAGCCAACGCTGACAGATCCGGTGGGTGCTGTCAGGTTGAGGGTGATCAGAAGGTAGGATTGAGGCGGAACCAGAAAACCGGTGCTGAATCAAAAGTGCGTAACGGCCAGGCGAGTTCGAAACGTACAACCCCCGATCCAATACCCACTCCCACATCATGCTGCAGGTCTTTGAATGACAATTGGTTCATTCCTTTAAAGGGATTTGACGATTCAGTGAGTTCCGGTATTTCACGCACCCAGCCGGAATCAAGGAATAACAAAATGTGAAGGTTATAGTCCCTGATCCATTCACCCGCCCTGCGTGAAGGCCTGCCGAACTGAATTTCTATATTACTGGCAAGCATTTGATTGCCTTTAAAAAATTTGTAGGGCGATCCTCTCAGGGTGCCAATCCCTCCCAGGTAGAAATCTTTAAAGTCAGGAGCGTTTCCTGTAATTCCCCCCGCCTGAACTCTCCATTTCAATACAGATCCCGGTTCAAAATTATAATAAAGTTTTGCATCTGCCCGGTATTTATTAAACCTGTAATCTTCATCACTTTGGCCATTGTCGGCAAATTCTGCAATCACATTACCACTGACTGTAAAGTAATTTGATAGGAGAACATTTCGTGGATTAAGAGATAAAGAAAAACTGTAACTGTCGAGCTTTATCTCATCAGATAATTCGTCAATGGCCGGATTTGGCCTGTAAGTAGATTTGTGCCCAAAAAGTGAATAGGCTGTATTCTGGTAAAGTGTATTAAAATGGGTACTGTTGTAAGAAAAGCTCGCTTCAAGCCAACGCCGGGTCCGGTAAACAGAATAAATACCAAAACCTTCCATTTTATGATAATCCAGATAATCGTACCCGGCAAAGAAGGAAGTTATCGATGCCTCTACCAAACCGACACGTCGAAAATCTTCAGTTCCTGTGGCATTAAAATATTCGGCACCGGCCATAAACCTTCGGTGTGTGCCAAACAACTTTTCAATGCCGATAGCATATTCCCAATCTTTAGAAGCAGTTCCATACCCGATAAATCCATGCGGCTGAATTTGCGGAATGTTGAGAAATGATTCATGGCGGTGCCATTGCATTCTTTCTTTACGGATACTTAAAAATAAACCGTTTACCCTATTGAAATGAAACGTCGGCAGATTAGGGTACTGGCTGTACAGGGCACTGCTATAATAGGGGCCTGCTTCAAAGCTACCGCCCAAATCAAGACCTGAAATGGATAAACGCCGTACAGCCCGGTTAAACTCATCCGGTTCACGATATTTTTCATCCTCTTCAAGGGTTTCTTCCGGTGTTGATTTGCCAAAAAGATCATCAATTGACGTTGTAAAAATCGGGTCGCGCTTGAATGGATCATCAGGGTCTGCAGATTGAGCATGAACAGCTGCCATGCTAACCATACAGAAGGCAATTATAAGTATTAAAATTCTCATCGCATCCATTTTTCCTTCAATACGGGATGATTAAGCAAGTGTTTCATCAGATACTTTCAAATTTTACTTATTCCTGAATTTTGATAACAAGCAACGTTATATCATCTTCCGGCTCATTACCGCCAGACCATGTTTTAATCAGCTGACTCAATTGCTGAATGATGTCATTGGCTGAAAAGCCATCAGAACTTTTTAAAATGTTTTCAATTTTGCCAATACCAAGCATTTCCCTGTTGGCGTCGAATAATTCCATCAGCCCGTCACTCATCAGCAGTACAACATCCCCCTTTTCAAGCTGAATTTTTTTGCTTTTATATGGAAACTCAACATGGCTTCCAAGAGGCAGGCCTTTTAAGGTAATCCGGTCAATTTTTTTCTTTTGGTTTCTGTACACTATCACTGGTGGCATTCCGGCTGTTGCTATATCAAATGTATTCCCCTTGCAACGAACAAGCATCAGCCCCATATACATCAGTTTCATGTTCATGTTATGCAGCCCGCTCGACATACGCCTGAGCATGGTAAGACAATCGGCTTCGTGAACCAGTGAATGAAAATAACTTTTTGCAGCGGCAACCATAATTCCGGCTTTCATTCCGTGGCCGGTCGCGTCACCAAGTGCTATAACCAAAGAGCCATCTTTTCCGGTACTGTAATCATAATAATCGCCTCCTACTTCTGTGGCCGTTTCCATAAACACGGCCATATCATACCGGGGAATTGCCGGCATTTTTTTGGGGAGCATGGAAAGCTGTAAAGCCCTTGCTTCTTCAAGCTCTTTTGTTTTTCGTTCATTCTCGGCTTCAAGCAATCGCTTTTCAATTTCCCTCTCTTTATTGATACGCTCTTGTTCAAGTGTTTTATCAGACAATATCTGAACTTCCCTCAACTTAGACTCCAGACTTCTCTGCATTAAAGCAAAGTCTCTCGAAAGAAAGATTGACATTGCAAGTACAAGGCTGCCGGATCCGGCCATATTCGCGAGCTGGGCACTCCCGCCAATAACACTAAAATTGATCATGATACTGGTAATCAGTGCTATAAGGAAAATCAGAATACCCACACCCAATACCCAGACACCGCCGCGGTTGCGATAGAGCATAAATATCACTGATCTGAGTATTTCAACCACAAATACGAGTACCGCGAGATCTCTTAACCACAAAAACCTCTCAGTAAAATGCCAAAAAAGTATACTCACAACCAACCCGAACACCACCAGTATATCGGCATAAAACGGTGCAAATTCCTTTTCAATACTGTGCGTAAATCGGGTTGCGAAGGTCAGTACAAGGATCTCCGCAATCATCAGAAACCTAAAAAAATATAACGTGTGTATCGTTGTTCCGGTTAGCTCGAGCCGGAAATAGAGATACGAGAGAACTACCAGCAATGCCACAAAGATGGAAAAGTATAAATTCCGGCGTTCAGCAGGATAAAACGCAAACAACAAAAAATGAATAATAGAAAATGCCAGGAGTAAACCCACGTAGAACATGTTGCCTCCTGTCCATCTGGCAAGAAAGGCATATGTTTGTTCATTGTGTGTTTCCCAATCACCCAATAAAAAGCGGAAGCCGTTATAACCCATCAATCTTCCTGTAAACACATAGTCTGGATTTATGAAACGAACAGCCAGTGTTTGCACATCACCATTGGCAAATACAATCGGTACCGGATGCCTGCTGTTATATGTTTCTACGAGGGAGGGATCAATGGAAAATTTTCCCAATTCTACAATTTTTTCTCCATTTAAATAAATTTCCGATGCCCCGAGGTGGCGGTCAATTACCAGCGCAATCGGTTTGCCGGCAAGTTCCGGAGAAACTACAAAATCTTTTCTGAACCAGCCTATTCCGTTCCAGTCGATAAAGGCAAGGTCGGCCTCTGTAAGATTTGTACTAACAATATCCCAGTCAGTATCATCAAAATCATAACGGGCTCTTTCAGGATCATCTCCGGACTTGAATTTCCACCGGTCCTGGATATAGATAATCCTTTCCTCATTCTGCATTGCTTCGGGGACGATCTCCTCAATCATTGCTTCAGGATACTGAAAAAAACTCTCCTGACCGTATACATTCACAGCATAAAGAAGTAACCATCCCAATAGTGTAATTGTAATACCAAAAACCCGTATACACACGATTTTTTGAATTAATTTGTTTCAGTAACTCTTATTAATCCCGATACAGTGGATAACTGCACAGGCAGACCGCCATCTCTTAAGACCAGATTGCGCTCCCGAAAGGTTTGTGATTGTTCAGAAATAGATGTTTGATTAATCCCTGCAAGATCAAATCGCATTGCCCGACCCTGAATTTCGTACCCGTTTTCAGTTGGGATTGAAAGATTTATATCTCCGCTGACTGCCTCCATGTATATTCCCTGTGAAACATGAATAAAATCGGCCGTGATATTACCGCTTGTTGTTGCGGAAACAAGTGTCCCGTTCATATCGGTGGCAATAATATTTCCAGTGACTGTTCTGACCCTGACCTCACCGGAATTTGAATTTACATAGATATTTCCGTTTACCGTTTTGGCAAAAATATTTCCACTCAAACCGGTTAGTTCAATATTCCCGGTCGTTGAAACTGCCCTTATTTCGCCTCTTACACCTTCAATGACAAGATCACCACCTTGATTTTGTACAAAATGGCTTCCATCGGTCCCCTCAAGAGTGATGGTTCCTTGTACACTTCGCAATTCAGTAGATGCCCGGGATGGTACCTGTAAAACAAAATGGAATCGTACATCACCACGCTGTCTTGATGAGCCGCGGCGGCGGTCCTCAACAGAAGCAATGATCTGGTCCCCGCGCTGAAGCATCACAATTCGATAATTATCGAGGCTTCGTGTTCCTGACCAAAGTGAAAAAGCGCGCTCCACATAAAGATCAACCTGAACACCACCCAAACCCGGGTTTTCAACTACCGTTATATCTCCAAAAATGGTTTTAACCGTAATTTGGGGTGTGCCCCTCACCCTGAAGAATTTTGAATCATATGGGTCGTTAAGATCCGTTTCGTCAATACTTATCGAATGATTCAGTGAAACACCCATATTCTGCGCATAAATGCCTGTCTGAGCAGTTATTAAGACAAGCATGAACAGAGTGAATTTTGAGATCCATTTTTTTTCAATTTTCATAGCTGCAACTTTGAACTAAGCCGGTAAAGTCAACAGTTGTTGCTGACTAATCTACCATTTAATACGCTAACAAGATGGCCGTGTTTCAGGACAGTCCTAACTATTTTCGAAAACGCCAATCATAAATGCGATGTGCTCATTCAGGTCTTTTTTAATGAGTTGCGCACCCTTTTCAATATCCTCTCTTGGTACATTTGCCGCAAATCGCTTATCCTTCAATTTCTTGTTTACAGATGATATCTTCATACCGGAAAAACCGGTTGGACGCATTAATGCAACAGCGTTCATGAATCCTGCAAGTTCATCACATGCAAAAAGGTATCGCTCAATTTCACTTTCAGGAGTTTTGCCTGTCCTTTCAGGGGCGTGAGCTTTAATTGCATATAACACATCATCCGGGTAACCCAAAGGTGGCAATATGTGAGTAACCGCCCGCATGGGATGCTCATCAGGAAATTTTTCCCAATCGAGATCGTGAAGTAATCCTGCCGCCCACCATTTTTCAACTTCACCCCCTGTTTTATCAAGTTTTCCAGCGTATGCCTCCATTGCTTTTGCCACCATTTTGCAATGATCCTTCAGGTTATCCGAATCAATATATTCATCAAGCAATGACAAAGAATTTTCGCGGTCAGGCATCACAAAAATCATAAATTAACCTCCTTTAATAGCTCCTGTGCTACTTTTCTGTTATACTCAAAGGCGAAATTTTTGTAATTGATCATGTCAACAATCGTCCCGATAAAACATAAACCTAATGTAAAAAAGTATAGTATTCCCATACCAATGTGGCCTATAAAAAACCGGTGGATTCCGGCAACGCCAAACAGCCCAATCAGAGACAGAACCAGTAATAAGACTGGATCTCTTCTTCTTGACCTGTAGATAGTAGAAAATATTTTCGCCTTTTCATCAGGCATTTCTTCGATGATATGACTGATATATTGTGATTCATCTCCTTCGAGTTCAGGTAGCAATTCAAATATTTTTTTCATAATGATTTATGTTTGTTTGTATTTGTGATTTCTGTAAAAAATTTGTCCAATGCGGGAAAAAATAATTATTACGGCCAAAACCCCGCCAGGATGCATCTGCAGCGATGCAGCAAATTCGCCCCTGAACAGGTAACCTACCGATCTGCCGAGGCCGCAGCCGGGGCAGAATTCAATTCCTATATTATGAAAAAGACAAAGTGTGCCAGAATGTGTCGCAGGGTTCAGTGTTGCCATTAACAAAAGGCCGGAAGCGAGAAGAATCCACTCATAGTGCAAAAAGAAGGTTTTTTTTAAAAGACATTCAGTAACCATGAGCTTATTTTAAATTTCTTATATTATAAATCTTAAAATCCTGCCACACTATCTTGCGGAAAGGCAGGTTCAAAACATTAAAAATCACGATTTCCGGTTTCACAAAACTTGAATTATTTAATTTCCAAGCCGGCTAAAATAATATATATGAATCATTCAACGATACGAAAGTTTACACTGAAAGTTTTTCTATTGCCAATTATTGCCTTTGGTATCGTGCAGTCAACTCTGGCTCAAGAAGCTGCAAGGGATACCCTTACAGTTAAAATGGATGAGATACGCGTTGAAGCTACTCATTCTTCCATTACGGTAGGCCAGGCACCGCTATCCGTGAGCTACCTCAATAGAAGCGAAAGTGATATAACTGCACGGCCGGCAGCCACAATGAATGAACTAACCTTCACGCTGCCGGGCATTTGGGTTAGTAACCGGGAAAACCATGCTCTGGGTGAAAGGATGAGTGTACGAGGAATGGGATGGCGCAGTCCGTTTGGAGTTCGTGGAATTATGGTTGTTCTTGATGATATCCCGCTCACAGTTGCAGACGGCCAAACCATCATGAATATTGTTGACCCCGCAATGTTACAGTCGCTGGAACTGTTAAGAGGCCCCTCAGCTACTTTTTGGGGAAATGCGAGCGGCGGGGTGCTTTATATGAAAACCAGGCCGGCGCCGGACTCCCCTTCTCTCTCTATAAGAAGCTATGGAGGCTCTTACAATACCATGAAACATGAAGTAAGATGGCACGACATCATCAACAATGTACGATGGAACGCTTACGGCTCCTACCATGAAACCGACGGCTTTAGAGAGCACAGTGCCGCACAGTTAATGAGAGCCGGTATTTCAGCAGGTTTTGACTTGTCTCAAAACTCCACTCTCGAAGCAAGATTCGCCTATTCAGGAATGCCCAAAGCCCAGCACCCGGGATCACTAAATGAGAATGATGCAACTGAAAACCCGGCAATGGCCTGGCCCGCTTTTGTCAATTCCAGTGCTGGAAAAGATTTCCAGCAAATGATGACATCGGTCAATTATCTCAATAATTTTGAATCGGGTGTATTGAATGTCACAGCACATGGCACATACCGCGATCTCAATAATCCCCTTCTGCCTTCTGTAGGATTTATACTTGTTGACAGATTTGCAGGCGGAGGGCGTGTTACATATGATTTTTTAAGATTGCCGGTCAACCTGCAGATCGGAACCGAAACAAAATGGCAGCGTGACAATCGGGAGCAGAGAGACAACATAAATGGCAGCCCCGGCAATCAGCTATTTATTGACCAGACCGACTTCGTAAACAACCAGGCATTATTTGCCAAAACAGGCGTCGATGCAGGCAGATTTGCTTTCAATTTAGGCCTGCGTGCAGACAGGATGGTTTTTACCGTTGATGATTTTATTGCGGATGAAAAATCGAACCGTTCGTTTTTATCTCTAAATCCAAGTATTGGGATGAATTACCGGTTTAACAATACGAGGTTGTTTGCCAATCTCAGCACTTCATTTGAAGCTCCTACTACAACGGAGTTCAAAAACAGGCCTGGTGGCGGTACAGGATTCAACCCGGATTTAATGCCGGAAAGAACGATCGGATTCGAAACAGGCTTGCGCGGCATCTTGCCTTCCTTGCAGCTCGAGTACGACATTGCTTTTTTCAATCTGAATGTACAGGATTTAATCATACCGTTTGAAGAAGAAGACGGCGGCCCAACTCTCTTCAGAAATGAAGGGGATACCAGACATTACGGGCTTGAAGTCCATCTCAGATTACAACCGACGCCTCTATTTTCCATTGATTTCATGTATACCGGGATCAACGCATCATTCGCTGATGGCAATTTTGAAGGCAATCAGGTTCCCGGCGTTGCTCCTCACAGAATCGGATCTATGTGGACATTTTATCTGGGAAATCACACTGTAAGCTCAGATGCAGAGTGGGTTGGTGAGTACTATGCTAACAGTACCAATACAGCAACTAATGATTCTTACCTTTTATTTAACGGACGGTATTCCTTTCGGGGGCTTTCCTTTGAAAACTGGAGAGTACAGCCTTTTATTTCAGTAGAAAATATTTTTAACCAGCGGTATAATACATCTGTTTCAATTAATGCATTTGGCGGCAGGTTTTATGAACCGGGAAGCGACAGAAGTATAAGGGCAGGCCTGCGCCTGGATCTTTTTTAAGATTCTTCGAAAGAAAAAATCTGATCTGACATTATTTTAATGAGATCGATACTGGATTCGTTGTGGTTTAAGGGTTGAACAAGAGTAAACCTGTCCCAACTGGATCTCAATGGTAGCGTACGTTCTGCACTCAACAGTTCAAAGCCAAAAGAAGCCCTTCGGGACAGTCCCACACTTA
>SKKO01000070.1 GCA_007123715.1 Balneolaceae bacterium
CCCCATACGAACCGCCTGTTGTCCGCCATACTGTGGGAATTCCCAGTAAAGGAACTCATGCTCTTTTTGCTGATCAGGATTTCCTTTCAGAGCATTCAAAAAACTGATTCCGTCTATATTTTCAGGCGGCTTCACACCCGTAATTTCACCTAAAGTAGGCAACACATCCCAGAATGCCGATATATGGTTACTGCCGGTACCCGCAGGGATTATTCCTTCCCAAACAGCTATCATGGGTACCCTGATTCCGCCTTCATGCAAATACCCCTTACCCCAACCATATTCTCCTTTAAATGGGGCTGCACTGTCAAAGAAAGCCGGATCCACCCCTCCTGTAAACGTAGGCCCGTTATCACTTGTAATCATGATAATTGTGTTCTCATACAGATCCAATTCCTTCAGTTTCTGAACCAAATCCCCAACCTGTTCATCCAGGTACGATATCATGGCTGCGTAAGTGGCGTTTGGAAATCTGACGGGAGTATAATTTCCTCCCGGATAAGGTTCTTCGTCACCAAACTTATCATGGTAATAATCCACCCAGCGTTTAGGTGCCTGAAGGGAGACATGGGGAATTGGCGTTGGAAGATAGAGAAAAAACGGAGTATCGCGATGTTCTTCGATAAAGCGTAAAGCCTGCACGTGCATCAGGTCTGCTGCATAGTCGGGTTGATCATAGAATGGCGCATAATTCTGAAGATCATACGGATCGGCGTCTTCGGGCAGTCTTTGATGAGGGTGCACCTGTTCATTTCTCAGGAAAACGCGTTCATCATTTTTCCAAAGGTGGGTTGGAAAATAGGTATGTGCCTGCCTCTGGCATAGATAGCCATAAAAAAAATCGAACCCTTGCCTGTTTGGATGGCCGTCTGTATTTGGGCCTCCCAATCCCCATTTACCGATCGCTCCGGTTGCATACCCGGCCTCTTTCAGCATCTTTGCAATTGTGATGGTTTCCGGCGGAATTGGCCGCTGCCCTTCAAGCTCAGGATTTTCGAGCATCGCTTCAAAACTCCAGACATCGCCGCGTTCGCTCCACTCGTCATTACCCCTGATAGTGGCATTTCCGGGATGTTTTCCGGTCATAAGCATATACCTTGACGGGGCACAGACCGGCGAGCCTGCATAGTGCTGAGTGAATATCATACCAGAGGAAGCCAGGTTATCGATATTCGGGGTTTCGATCATTTCCTGCCCGTAGGCTCCCAGCTCTCCATAGCCAAGATCGTCGGCTAAGATGTAGATTATGTTTGGAAGATCTTTTTCAAGTTGCTCCTGTTCATTCGCGCATCCAATGGCAGATGCAAGCAGAAAAAGGAACACACAACATTTCAAGATAAAATCGGTGCTTGAAAAGGGAGATATTTTCATACTTGGCGAGTTTAGCCTTTAGGTTTTGAACCTATCTTCAATTTAATGAGTCAATATAATTTTTTTTCAGCGTTTCCCATGTTTCAACCAACGCTTTTGCATCGATAACCGGATCGTCTCCTTCCCTTGAAACCACTTCATACATCCATGGCCCTTCGAAGCCAATTTGCACCAGTTCATGGATTACCTGATTCCAGTTTATGATTCCTCTGCCTGGCAGCCAGTGTTTTTCATCAAGCCCGTCATAATCGGATACATGAAGTGTGGTTATTAAACTGCCAGCTCGCCTTACAAACTCTTCAGGTTTTTCCTGTAATACATGATTGGTATCAAAACAGATTTCAAGTCCGTTATCCACAGTTTCGATTATTTGCAGTATTTCATCCGAGGTATTTCCCAATAGCGTTCTTGGCATCACTTCTATAGCAATGGTACCACTGAATTTTTTCGATTCTTCCGAAAGAATTCTTAGTGAAGCAATTGCATTGGCAAGCCTTTCTTGTCGATTATCATCCATTATAGGCTCTGCGCTGGGATGCATCACATATTTTTGAATTTGGAGGGGTTCCAGCAGTTCCATGATTCGAATATGTATGTGTATCGTGTGAATACGATCTTCTTCATTTGTAGTTGAAATGTCTAATCTGTTGCTCCAGGGCATATGGACTGACCAAACCCTGAGACCCGCAATCTCAGTTCTTTGCTTTAGATCACGTACCCATTCAGCTTGCTCCTCATCACTCATTCGCAACAGAGGATTAATTGAAAGTTCAAGATATCGGATTCCTTCTTCACGAAATGCATCAAGTTCTTCCCTGGAAAATTCTTCCAGCAAACCATCGTATGTACCCACCTGCCAGTTTTCTACAGGATGGCCCAGGTCTGTTGAGCTGTATGAAAACCATTTTGTCATAGAAAAGGCAACTACAAAAGTCAGCAGTAAAAAAATATTCTTCATAAGTCGTTTTATTATTAAATATTCCGATCACATCTGTCAACGATAAAAATTAACACTATTTGCCCTGAATATAATGGAACGATTCGCCCCAGGCCATCATCATTACCGGGTAAGGCACATTCCAGCGCCGGTAATTCAATATGTATGCTTCGCGATGAGCAATTACATGACCGAGTTCATTTTCATGTGCCGGTATGATGAGTGCAGGATTATAACCGGTTGCTGCTCTCTCAGGATCCGTGGTCCATGTGTTGGGTATGTATACATCCACCTGGTGAAATTCACCCACCTTATCAATCCACACAAAATCTTCATCGTTTGACTGATCCCCGGTATGAACAAAACTGATCCCTTCCGGGGTAATCACCAATGGTACATTATTTTGAATGGTTGTACCCTGATGTCCGGGGTAGATAACAACCCGTAACTCCTGCCCGCCCGACTGAACAGGTAGAATCTGTATTTCATGAGCCACACGCTCAAGGTGTGTAATCCGGGAATGGATCTCTTCCCCTTCCCATACTTCGGGAGGCGCAACCACCGGCTTCCCCTGTTCAATAAACGTTTGTGCCACCCACTGATCTGCATGATCCCTGTGGCGATGGCTAATAAAAAGGGCATCGCATTGTTCAATAACCGGCAACATCATTTCATCCTGTAAAGCAAATTCTTCAACTCGGGTTGAATGTGCACGGACAAGGTCAAAACAGACAGTTACGCTGGGTGTACGCGCCACAATACTCATGTTATACAGCTTCCAGATCATTGCACCTTCATTAACCGTTGTTTTCTTCATTTCCTCCAATGCTCCGGCAAAACGCCTGTGAAAAAAATTCTGCACAGCCGGTCGATTCGGGGCTTCCGTATCATGATATACCAGGTCCAGCATTTGGAATGCTGAATATCTCACAATGTTTTCTTCAGTGTCCGGAGGGAACCGCAACAGGATATCATCCACCAACCGAAGTGTATTCTCTGCCTCCCATTCGAGGTACTCCTCCGGCCTGCCGAAAAAATTTGAAGGAGAATCAACAGTAATTTCAGTATGAACATCATAATAAAGCATTGATGTTTCTGAATTTTCATTACTCTGTGAGGTATTACAAGAAAGAAATAAAACAAAGAAAAGAGGTATCAGACAGATAAACTGGCAAGATTTTGATTTCATGTGATTGGTCTGAGAGTATGGTTCATTTTTTTGAAACTTATTGGGTATAATAAAAAGGAAATTGAACATGATTATACCCCTAAACCGCCATGCTTGAATTCTTTCCAGGCTGCAATCCATATCCAGGCCCCACATTCGTCAGTCCAGAACTGCACTGGACAGACGAAGGGAACTACCCCGCGTCTGCCGAA
>SKKO01000222.1 GCA_007123715.1 Balneolaceae bacterium
CATATATTATAGCACCCAGTGCCGGAGGTACGTCCGATCTTATAGCCCCGCGAATTCCCCGAAGGGATCGCTTTGCGGTATTCCGGGGTAGACCAATGAAAACAATGGTTTAGTGCCGTAGGCACGAATGATTCGCGGTTGTCGAATAAACCCCAAGCCCTGTTATCGGGCGTACCTACGGTACTAACGATGTCTTTGTCGCATCCGGCACCCGGAATACCGCAAAGCGATCCCTTCGTGACACAACCTGCCATGAACCCCTCGACCAGGCTCCTCATATTTCCAGAGAGTAACGCTCGGGGTATATGTTCAGGAAGCTATCCATCCGTCAGCTAAAGCAGACGGCAATTGTATCGTATTCAGTATTCCTCCCCTTCGACATTCCCCGCAGGGATCTCTTTAGAACAGGGATGTTCAATCAGCTGTGAATACTACGTTCACCCGTTCCCTCACGGTTATGGTTTGGCGGAATTGTAACATAGAACCGTCGTTAACTTCCATTGCGAACATAGCTGTGGCAGAGCGCGCAGAGGTTTCACCTCTTGAGCCATACTCAATCATTTTAATATCAATCAGTTCTTTTCCTGCTGAACGTGCAAGGATTTCCGCTTTCCTTTTTGCGTCTTCAAGTGCCAGTGAAAGTGCTTCTTCAGCTGCTTCCTTTTGCCGGGATGCGGCGAAGGTACCCGAGAAGTTTACAAATCCATTTTCAATGAGTGCGATTTGCATGGCTTCGAACTGACCCACGTCATCAATCCTGATAGTGATGTTCTGACGAGTTTCAAAACCGGAACCTTCCTGCTGCCTGCGCATTGGCGATATATTTACCGGGTTTGTATAGATATGCTCTTCTGCAATATTCTCGCTGATGAGTAACCTTGTAAGAAAAGTCTCCTGTTCTTTATGCCGTTCAAATGCCGTTTTGGCTGAGCCGTGAAATTGTGTGATGGTGACATTAAACAGTAATAAATCTGCTTCTATTTCAATCTCACCGGTTCCTTCAACTGTAATTTGGGTGTATTGCGCTGTTGTCAAAAGAGGGAACAACATTGCCAGAAACAAGATCAGTATTTGTTTTGGAAATAAAATTTTCAGTTTAATCATACTTTTTGATACAATGGTATTGAATAGTTAGGGTTTAACGACATATTTGGGGTTATCGGGTTTCAGGGGATATAATGCAATTCATTTGTCTTAAAACCTTGAAAATTCTTCAATCTGAGTGATATATCTATTTTTTCTTAAGTGATTTTATTTCGTAAACCTTTCTGCCATACGGAATGACCGCAATGATGCCAACATCAATATTTTCTTGTGCAATGGGTATTGAAATGGATATACCTCCGCATGAAATAAGTTTATTTTATGAAAACGCATGCTCTATCATACATATTTAACTAAACGTAAAGAAAATTTTAACAAATTATTATGGAAGCGCTTGCAATTCCCTTAAAATCGAGTTTATTTTCTATTGGTAAAGATAATCGCAGGCGGATTCATTTATCTCTTCATTATGCTCAACAATAATTAAACTGCCATTACATGAAAACGAAGATACCATTCTGTAAAATGATGTGCGCTTTTCTGTTCGGGTTATCAATGATAATGCTAAACTCATCTGCTCTATATGCAGAAATAAATGATACTTACAATGATCAGCGAATCACTATTTCGGGTACAGTAGTTGATGCATCGACAGGTCAGGCACTTGCCGGTGTAAATGTTGTCGTAAGGGGAACTGTAGTGGGTGTGGCAACGAACTTGCGGGGTGAGTTCACTCTCAGGGTCAATGCGGAACCACCAGTCACCATTGTGGCCTCAATCATCGGTTATACTTCACGGGAATTTGAAATTACTGAACAAAATGTTTCCGGCCTGCGAATTGAATTACGGGAAGAGACCATACTGGGAGCCGATATAGTAGTATCTGCATCCAGGGTGGAGGAGAGCATACTTGATGCCCCGGTTTCTATCGAAAAAATGGATATTATTGCGATAAATCAAACCGCTTCGCCCAGCTATTACCACGCACTGGCCAATCTGAAAGGCGTGGATATAACCACAAGCAGCATCAACTTTCAGATTGTAAATGCACGCGGATTCAATTCTACCGGAAATACGCGTATGGTTCAGCTCACTGACGGTATGGATACTCAGGCACCGGCGCTTAATTTTCCAATCGGAAACCTGAATGGCCCTTCTGTGCTGGATGTGGAAAGTGTTGAATTTATTCCGGGAGCAGCTTCCGCACTGTATGGCCCAAATGCTTTCAACGGGATTTTACTCGTGAACAGCAAAAGCCCGGTACGTTATCCAGGCCTTAGTGTATTTGTGCAAAATGGTTTTAATCACATTGGCAGCGATGCAAGTTTGGGTGAACCAGGGAATCCAAGGCCGATGTTCGAAACTTCTATACGTTATGCCAAGCCGGTTAGTGACAGGTTCGCATTCAAGCTAAATTTCAGTTATTCGCAGGCAGACGACTGGAGGGGAATCAATTACGGAGATAAAAACGCTTCACTTTCACCGTCAGGCGTTGATAGAAATCCGGCATTTGACGGCGTTCACCTGTATGGTGATGACGGCACCTTTAATATCGCCCTGCTTGGGTTAAACCCTGCAATTCGCCAGCAGCTGGCAATGGGTATTGTTGCACAGGCTCCCGGATTGCCGCTGGCAATTGCTGAACAATATGTTGCCGCCCTTCCATCGCAGCCGGTAGCACGAACCGGTTACCGTGAAGAGTTTTTGGTGGATAATGACGCCAAAAACCTGAAACTGGGCGGTTCACTGCACTATCGTATTTCTGATAACATTGAAGCAAGCTACACGCTTAATTATGGTTCCGGCACATCGGTTTACAGCGGGGCACAGCGTTATAGCCTCAAGGATTTCTTTATCCATCAGCACAAGCTTGAGTTTACAGGCGATAACTTCATGATTCGCGGATACGGAACCTTTGAAGATTCCGGAGATTCCTATATCGCAGACTTTGTGGGATTCACCATAAATGACGCGTACAGGAACACGAATGAGTGGTTTGGCCTCTACGGGGCTACCTTCGCAGGTGGTTTGCTGCAGGCTGCAGCACAAGCACAGGGAGGTAATCCTGCCTTTAACCAGGCAACCGTAGATGCATTGTTATCAAGTCCTGCCGTGCTGAATGGGCTTCACAATGCCGCGAGGCAATCAGCAGATGGCGGCAGATTTGAACCCGGAACCCCTGAGTTTGACAATGCCTTTGATCAAGCACTCAATGATGTGATTCCCCGCGGTGCCAAATTCAATGACCAGTCTCGTTTTATGCATGTGGAGGGCCTGTACGACTTCAAAAATGAAATTGATTTTATTGACTTGCAGGCGGGACTCAGCTTCCGTCAATATCAGCTTCGTTCAAACGGAACCATTTTTGCCGATGATGGAGGGGTAAATATCAACGAATACGGAGGGTATTTACAGGGTGCCCGGTCTTTGTTGGATGACCGGCTCCGCCTTACTGCTTCACTGCGATATGATAAAAACGAAAATTTTGAAGGTCAGTTCAATCCGAGAATTTCCTCTGTAATACGGGTAGCTGACAGCCAGAATATCCGTGCATCCTACCAGACCGGCTTCCGGTTCCCGACCACGCAGGGACAGTACATCGACCTGGATGTACTAACCGCCCGCCTTCTCGGGGGATTGAACCAGACCGTCGCTCCTTATAATGTCACCGACAATGCATTCACACTGGAGTCGGTTGACCGTTTTACAGCAGAACTGCTGCGTACCGGTAATCCGGTAACTGCGTCGGGACAGTTGGTACCCTACACAAATTTTGAAGAAGTAAAACCTGAACAGATTCAATCTTTTGAAATTGGTTATAAAGGTTTAATTGGAAATCGATTGTTAGTTGATGCGGCATTTTACTACAATATTTACAATGACTTTATTGCGCAGTTCAGGGTTAGAAAAGCTGCACCTTTTACAGCAGAAAATGCACCGGCACCTCCATTTATTGGCCAGCCAAACCCTGCTACATTACTATCGGGTAACGCCCAAAACACATTCCAGCTCTATACGAATGTGGATGAAACCGTTAAATCACAGGGTGCTGTTTTCGGGTTTGACTACAACCTGCCGGGCAATTATCTGATATCTGCCAATTATAACTGGAATCAGCTAATCACTGAGCAAAGTGAAGGTTTTATATTTGATTTCAACACTCCCGAACACAAAGTTAACTTTTCCTTTGGCAACCGAAGGCTGACTCACAACATCGGATTCAACATCACATGGAGATGGCAGGATGAATTTTACTGGACCTCTTCATTCGCAGACGGAATAGTTCCATCCATTTCAACGATTGATGCGCAGGTATCCTACAGGATTCCAAACCTCAAATCCATCGTGAAACTTGGCGGATCGAATATCGCGAATACCAGATACGTATTGAATTACGGCGGGCCAAACTTGGGAGCGATTTACTATGTATCGTTTACATTCGACCAGTTCCTGAATTAAGCAAATGGCCGGGCCGGGTTTGACAGGCTGAGGTTTTGGATACTGGATACCGTACCCCGGGACGCTGTCCCGGCCAGACCAACCCCGATTCATAACGGATACCGGATTCGTGCCGCCAAACCCTTGGGCGTGCCATTGACATCCTTGTTTTGAAAATCATCTGACGAGTTTTATCGAAAATTGAACCTTTTTAAAAAATAATGAGATCATTTTGGAATGACTCGTCTGATAACTTCCGGGTATAGGTGCTTATTGAAAGCCAAAAATTTTTTTCAACTATCCTGAAATCCCCCCGACCCCCTTTAGGAAAGGGGGAGTTTTTTACGGTGGTTCGTTTTCGGCAAGCTTTTCAATCCGTCAGCTAAAGCAGACGGCAATTTGTTTGTTATCAGCTTGCCTCTCCTTTACGGCTTGTGCTACATCTCACTTGCGCCATCACGATACGCACTTTCACTACGAACTATACACTTACCACCTGCTTTAGTTGATGTACACCTTCATTTAACTAACACCCCACTCACCATCTGCTTCAGTTGCCGGGACAAGATGCGCAACTCACTTACCGTCTGCTTTAGCTGACGGAACGAGGCGCGCCCCCTCTCCCGGGGCTTTAGCCCTCAATCTTCGCTTTCTATCAGAACACACGTTATCAATCTCCCGCCTGTAACTTATTTTACTCAAAATATCATTAAAAATGACCCCAACTAGCCCATAAGGGTTAATCCCGAAATAGGAACTCTCAGGATATCTTTCTTTAAATAATAGAAATAAATCTGCTTATCGGAACTGCTTTTTATTCTTCGGAATCCGGAGTGAGGTTTGCTATGGTTGCGCCCCAGCTTCCACCGCTTTGATCGGCCAGCTGGTAACCTGTTACATGGGGATTACGCTCCAGCAAAGCGTGTACGCTTCGTCTGATATTTCCAATACCTTTACCATGAATAAATCGGACTGAATAAATCTTTTTTTCAAGGCAGGCACCTATATATTCATCAATCAGGGTCGAGAGGTCCTTAGGGCTGAAAGAGTGCAAATCCAAAACCCCGTTTATATCAATTTCTACCGGTTTTGCTTCTTTTTTATTCATTGACTGCGGATCTGACTGCATCCCATACGTCCATGGAAGAGAGCTGGTATAACTCACTCCCAAGTTCTTCGGACTCTCTATGCAGTTTGTTTTTTCGGTATTTTAATTCACTGATCCATGCTTTGAGGCCGTCACTATTTCGTAAATCTTTTTCATGTTCGGCTGCCCACGCGGCGAGCATATGCAGGTCATTCATTTCACCGAGATGATCACATAAAAGCTCAACCGCTGGATAGAAAGAAATACCATCCGTATGGGATTCACCTGCAATCAGCTCCGTTTGATACTGCAGGTCTTTCATGCGCTTTCGCCATTCATGCATCAATTCCGCATCCGGAAACAATATCCCGCTCTCAAATGCCTGCCTGCTTTTGACAAACGTATCAGTATACGCGTTCATGATCTGATCTTCAGAAGCATCAAGTTCGGTAAAATAAGCTGAGAGCTCATTATTTGATTTCAGTTCGTCGGCGAACCACTGAAACCGGTTATCAACGGCCAGTATTTCATTTTCAATCCGGCTGATTATTTCATCGTTAAAAAGGTTTACTTCGGTGATTAAATCCTTAAAACCTGATGATGCTCCCGGAAGTGAACATTCTTGCAGGTGAAATCGCCTGACATGGGCATCCCTCAAATCTGAAAATTCCCTGCCAAGATTACGCAGAAATATATTTGCAGCGGAATAAGCTGCCGGATCTGAGCACAACCTGACCAGTTTGGTGAAAGCCCGGAATAATTTCAGCTTTTTGCGTACCTGATGAGTGGATTCTTCAGGGGTTTCTTTGGCTGAACGTGCAAATGATAACAGCACACAGGTGAGGCCATGATAGGTTTCCGTTACGGATTGATGAATAAGCGCCTGATCTGAAAAATTAATTCCGGGTATCATAAATAAAACGACAACTGGAGAGCCGCAATGGGCTCTGATAAACTTGTATGATTTTAATTTATTAAGTGATGTTTATGGAGCGGCCGATGGTCATTATAAATCAACTTGATAGTCAACGAAAACCCTTTGTTCAGCAACTTTTTCAATAAAATCAATCGCTTTTTTGTGTTGAGGATGCCGTGTATACATTTTGAAATCGAGATCTGTTTCAAAATCACTGATTAAAACCACATCGAACGACTCATTGCCCGGTTCGCTGATCTGTACTCCTACTTCAACAGCTTTTATTTCATCAATGGTTGTGCGAAGCCCTTCAAGTATAAGCTTCAGTTTTTCGGCATTTTTGGCTTTGGTTGCGCCGCCTGCATGTTCTTTTAGTTTCCACATAACGATATGACGTATCATATTTACTCCTTTTGAATTTATTTTGGGTGATATTATCGGTTCCTGGCAAATGCCAGATCATCCGGATTTACCTGTGAGGGGGGAGCTTCAAGTAATTCGGGTGAGAAAACCCCGACAGCCCATAAAAAATAACGGGCTTCATCTGGATTATTCACACGGTTCCACTCGTATAATGAAAAGTAGCCAAGGGCCACTTGTTCTCTTTCAAATGAATTGAGATTATCCGGGTTTGATATTCTTGGCACATTGAGATCTGAAGCTGCCGGCAGCAGGTTCGGATTATCCAGTATGTTACTGTTTAATTGATAAAGGAGAGGCCATAAATAAGGGTTCCCAAGACGGTTTTCGGCTATCGTCCACAAAGACTGGCCGGCCTCAACATTGTATGTATCGGTTGTAAATTCTGTCTGAACAGTATCGGCGTCTGTGGCAGCGCCTGGCTCAGCAGCACCGTTTTCACGATCAATTATTGGTTGTTCAGCCGGAGATGGCAACGGCTGTTCTGTTTGCTGAGGCATTTGGGCTATATCAGGGCCGGCACTGTCTCTCATCATGAAAAAAAGGAGCATAAAGGCAATGAGGGCGATGATTACAGCCGCAGCGTACGACCATTTAAAACTTCCTGATCGTTGAACTTCACCGGCTATTTTATCTTCATAGGAAAATACAATGGGTGCCGGCAGAGGAGTTGAAGGTTCCATTTCCGGTTGTCTCTTGCCACCGGAAAAGTAAGGATTGTCATGAATGATTAATAATTCATCCACTGTAGGCAGGTCTTTACCCTTCTTTCCAAAGGATGCTTTACCGGCTGCAGACTCGCGGGTACTTTTTTTCCCGGAATCTGCATTTTCTTCCTCTTCAAAACCAGCAGGAACAGCGTCATATTCTTCCCGAATGAGTCGGGTTTTGAGATAGCTGTAAGGTTTGTTCACTTCCTCCCGGAGGGCCTTAAATGGCTTAAAAACTACTTTATTTTGAGCCGGAATCGTAATTTCTTCCCCGGTTTGAGGGTGGGTGCCGGTTCGTTCATTCATCCAGCGAAGTTCAAATTTGCCAAAACCTGAAATACTGACCGAACCGGATGTTTTTAAGCCCGACTCAATGATGCTTACCAGCTCGTGTATAAAACTATTGGCAGATGCCTGACTTTGTCTGGATTGTTCAGCGATAAGCTCAACAAGCTCTTTAAAGGTAATTTTTTCACTCATCTTTATCCCCGATGTATTTAACGTCATCTTTTAGCCCGGTCGCAGGCGTAAATTCAACGACTCTTTTTTCAGGAACCAATATATAAGCATCGTAATGAGGGTTATAGACTTTTTTTTCCGGATTCACCTTTGTGCTGAATGTGCCCAGGTTGGGTACGGAAACACCACTGCCATCCACAAGCTGTTTCGTAAGCACATCTATAGCATTGCCAAGAATTTCTTTGGTTTTGGTTTTGGTGTTTCCGGTTTGTTCGGAAAGCCGGTCTATAAGTTCACTTTGATTCATGCAAAAACATATCTATACATACTAATAAACGGAAAAATTGCAGAAAAAACCTAATCTTAGCGTTGTATTTATTGTGAATGCCCTTTCAAAAAGGTCAATATTAAATCAGGATATTTGTATATTGAAAATCTTTATGATAATCTAAACCATTTGTTTGGACTTTATAACATCCTACACCGATTTAATTGAAAAGGAAATCCAGTCATTAGCCTTTCCTTCATCACCAGAGACGCTCTATAACCCTCAGCGTTATATTCTTGAGAGTAATGGAAAACGTATTCGTCCCATTCTGGTATTGATGGCATCAGGTTTATGCGGTGGTGATACAAAAACAGCTCTTCCCGCGGCGGTAGCTGTAGAATTGATACATAATTTTACGCTGCTTCATGATGACATTATGGACCAGGCCGAAAGCCGAAGGGGTAAAGCTTCTGTGCATATCCGATGGAATGTGGCTACAGCCATTCTCGCCGGAGACGGAATGTTTACACAGGCCATGCTACAGCTGCAGCGTTTGCCGGAGACAGTTAACTATAAACTATTAAACAGGGTTTTTCTCGAAGGGATCAATCATGTTTGTGAGGGCCAGGCGCTGGATATGGAATTTGAAAATCGCCTTGATGTTACAGCAGATGAGTATCTTTCCATGATAGCCGGAAAAACAGCAGCGCTGATTAAGGCATCACTTCAAATAGGGGGAATTGTGGCAGAGGCGCCTGAAGAAGTGACAAAACAATTAGGGGAATTAGGCTCCTCTTTGGGAATTGCTTTTCAGATTCAGGATGATTTGCTGGATGTGGTAGCCGATCCTGAAAAATTCGGAAAAAAAAGAGGTGGTGACATTTCCGAAGGGAAGAAAACATTTTTGATGGTAAAGACGTTAGACTGCTGTACTGCCGGGGAAAGGGAATGGCTTGCCGGTAAATTGAGTAACAAGCCTTTACTGCAAGATGACATTTTGGAAGTTATAGAGCTGTATGAAAAGTATGGAATTACAGAATCGGCACAGTCCCTCATGAATCAATATTATGAGCGGGCCTCGAATATGTTAGCCGGATTTGAAGATTCCAATTATAAACGAGATCTTGAACAATTAATAACCTATTTACGAAAACGTGAATTTTAATAACATGCGTCTTTTTTTAATCCTGATTACTGCCTCCATTGTATTTGTATCATGCAGAAGTAAAGATCTTATCAGGCCGGGAGATACCCTGGAAGTTGCTTATGAAAAAGCAATGAGCCAGTTTGAAAATGAAAATTATTCTGAGGCTGCCCGGGCATTTGATATTGTCATCTCTATCGGCAGGGGAACAGATATCGGGCAGGATGCTCAATTTTATCTTGCAGAAAGTTATTTCAGGCAGCGGCGTTATCTGTTAGCCGCTTCTGAGTATAGCCGTTATGTACAGTTTCATTCAAATTCACCAAGGAGGGAAACGGCTGAATTGAGGGAGGCTTTAAGTTATTACCATCTGAGCCCGAGATACAAACTGGACCAGAACTACACCCAGCGTGCAATTGAACGGTTCAGGTTATTCAACGACCGGTATCCAAATTCAGAGAACTTTACTGAGGTGGCCGGTTATATTGAAGAACTCAGAAGCAAACTCGCGCGAAGAGATTTCAACGCAGCGGAATTCTACATGCGAACAAACAGGTATAACTCGGCTGCCATCTATTTTGGGTTGGTGATTGATAACTATCCTGAATCGCTATGGGCAGAAAGATCCCTAGTAAATCAAATAGAGGCCTATATCCTGTTTGCTGAAAACAGTGTGGAAAGAAGGCAGGAAGAACGCTTCAGACAGGCTTTGCAAAGCTATAGCACCTATCTGCAGCTGTTTCCGCAGGGTGAACACCGAAGCCGGGCAGAAGATCTTTATGACCGTGCCCAGGCAGGGCTTGACAGGGCCCTTGAACGTCAGCCGGTGGCGCAAAACTAATTGGTACACGCTTGGGTAAACGTATCGGAATTCTGGGAGGAACGTTTGATCCGGTTCACTATGGACACATTGAAATTGTAGAATCATTTCTCAGAAGTAACCTTCTCGACGAAATCCATATTCTGGTAGCACCTGATCCGCCCCACAAACTAAGCCGAACAATTACACCTTTCCGGCATCGATTTGAAATGGCAAGGATTGCGTTTTCTGATTATTTGGATGCAATTGTGAGTGATCTGGAAGATCGGCTTCCAAAACCGTCGTACACGGTGCAAACGATCGAATATATCATGCAGCAATATCCTGATGATATTTTTTATCTCTGTATGGGTGAAGATAATATTCAAATTTTTGACGATTGGCATAAAAGCCGGGAAATCCTCGATTTGGTAACCCTGATTGTAGCAGAACGTCCGGGTTTTGACAGTACCGGCGTGTCGCCGGAGATTCTTGAAAGAACTATTTTTGTTGATCATGAGCCTGTTGATATGTCATCATCCGATTTCAGAAATCTTGAGCGCAAAGAGATGATTCCGGAAAAAGTTTTGGAGTATATTCATACTCATCAATTGTACCTGTAAGTGCCAGAAGTAATGCGTTTTATTTTTAAGATCGAAATTTCAGGTATCGATAAATCAATCACATGTTAACCTAATACAGAAACGTTGCGCAGGTCAGATTTTTTAAAAATTGCAGGTATGGGAGTTGTGCCCGGTTACATTCGGAGCCAAATCCCTGCCACAGCAGGCACCCTTGTTAAGCCAAAAAGGCTTCGGCCGGGTGATACCGTGGCCTTACCGGCACCTGCCGGTGTTGTTTTCAACGAATCTGATTTTACAAACATGCGTGAAGTATTGGAATCATTTGGGCTGAATGTGATATTCGGGGAATTTGTAAGGGAGCGCCATGGATATTTCTCCGGAAGAGACGATCTGAGGGCGAAAGATCTGAACCGTTTTTTTTCCGATCCCGAAGTTGACGGAATTATTTCCGTAAGGGGAGGATGGGGAAGCAGCAGGATCTTATCCTATCTCGATTTTGAGATCATTAAACACAACCCCAAAATATTTTGCGGATTCAGTGATATTACAACTCTGAACCTTGCTTTTTTGAAATACTGTGGTTTTATTACCTTTCACGGGCCTAACGGCGCCTCAGAATGGACTCAACTAACCAGGGAAAGTTTCAAGACGGTACTCATGGATGGTGAAGCGGCAACATTCAAATCCGTAAGCCGGGTCAGAACAATTGAGTCCGGTATAGCTGAGGGACATCTGATTGGCGGGAACCTCACAATTTTGACCACGGCCATCGGAACTTCCTATCAGCCGGATACAAAAGGTTCCATCCTTTTTCTGGAAGATATCAGTGAACCTCCATACAAAATAGACCGGATGCTCACTCACCTGAAGGCTGCGGGGATGCTCGACGGTATTTCGGGATTTGTATTTGGCAGATGTACAAACTGCCCTAAAAAATCTTCACCCGGATTTACAAACGAAGAAATTATAAGGTATCACATTAAACCCCTTGGCATCCCTTCCGTAATGGGTGTTGATATTGGTCATGATCCTGACAATTTCACCATTCCGCTTGGCATTCAGGCAAAACTATATGCTGATTCCGGAGAGATTGAACTGGCTGAACCCGCGGTACTCTGATTGAAACGGGTGGCGGATGCTAAAATAAATAAGATATAGAGACCTGAAATTGAACATTCGTAATATCATACGGTTCAAAATTAGCGATGTTCAATCCGCCAAAGCGTCCGTAATCGAACCTGCCATAATTAAACAGCTTTGTCCAGGATAATTCACCAGAGAAAAGAAACTGCTGATAATAAAAAAGTCCGCGTCCGCCAATGGTTAAATCGGTGCGGTTTCTCCAATAATCTCCGAATCCTTGCCTGAATTCTTCAGGACGGTTTAAAGAACGGTCGAATTGAAAATGAAAATGGTTGTTATCTGCCAGCCGGCGAATGAATAAACCCAGCCGGCCATTGTTTCCGTATGCATCTAGACTGAAAAACTGGCTGTTCGATCCCGGGCCGATTGCGGCGCCCAACACCTGCCCTCTGTGTGTATGCCCCTGCCGGATCAGCGGATGCGTATAATAATAATTTTGGGGGCGCACTTCCTGCAGGTATGATGGAGTCATATTCGTAAATTCCAGATGTGCACGGTAGAAGTTTGCCAGGGGTGCATCAAACAGTTTTTGTAAGCCAAAGGCATATCCGCTGTTGTGCCTTGGCTCCATCAATAAATCCCGTGAATCATAGGCAAAATCTTCCCGGTAAAATTCACCGAAAATTTCAATTCGGCTCTCCGGCCATATCCAGCGTGCATAGATCGAATTGAGGTGATTTCTGGGTTTCAGGTTGTCAAGGGGGCCGCGTGTATCCAGAAAATTTTTCAATAGAAAAGGGTCCAGGATTAATCCAAAGTCTTCCCCTGTTAGCCGGCCGTTATCAAGATAGGTATGAACCACTCTCGAAAAACCAAAATGGAGATTAGGGGCAACGGCCGGTGCGTAAGAGATATTTATGCCGGCCATGAACCGGTCTTTTGGTTCTTCATCTATTCGATAGATGAAATAATCAGAATCTTCAGGAAATGCGCCAAGCCATTTTAATTCAAATTTACCGACATATGGGATGCGGAGGGGGCTGCGGGTTCCGGCAAAGAAGTGATTCATACCCGGTGCGTTATTACTGAGAAGCAGCGGGTACTTAGACATGGATCCCCACCATAAAGGTTCATTGCTAACTCCCGCTTCAATCATATTATAATG
>SKKO01000017.1 GCA_007123715.1 Balneolaceae bacterium
ACTGTAGATACACATCGAAAAAATATCCACAGAAAGCTGGGCATTAAAAGTAATACTGGTCTGGTAAAATTTGTGCTTGAAAACCAGGTTTAACCGGAAATTCAAGCTATACGATTTATTGCCACAGAGGGCTCAGAGGAGCACAGAAAAACCCTCTGTAAAAATCGGTGTTATCTGTGGTAATAAAAATCAGTTGCTAACGAAACTAATGATGTCATAAAGTACTGGTTGCTATCGGCCTTTCCATTCAACTTTTAATGATGCATACGGAGCAAACGGAAGCTGATCCACTCTGCGATGGGTATATACATCGTAGTAAAACATGTTGGCCCGGTTGTAGAGATTTGTTGCACCAATCCGGAGATTTATTTGTGATGTAGGAAAATCAAAGGCCCGCTCCAGCGATACATCAAGCCTGTGGTAGCTAAGCATGCGGCCCTGATAGAAGTCGTTGATGATTACCCGTTGTGTTCCGAATTCATGTTTCACGATCGGAAGCTTATCTGTGTATCTGTGCAGTTCGTCGAATCCCATCGGGCGGGTAAACGGCAGCCCGCTGCCCAGTTCCCAGCGTACTCCGGCCGTATAGTTTCCTAAGTCAAGGCCGGCCATCAGATTCACCTGGTGGCGGCGGTCATGAGGCGGGTGATATCGCCTGGATGCTTCACCAAACCATTCCATGAAATGATCCTGGGAGGTTTTATACTCCGTCAAGGTATAGCCGTATCCAGCAAAACCGTAAAATGCTCCACGGTCGTATTCCAGGCGAATATCTGCACCGTAAACATGGCCGCTGGCACGGGCCAGTTCGGTTGTAAACTGAACCATGTGGCTCCATACCGGTACAGGCAAATTCCGCATCCATTTGCGGTAGCCTTCCACTGAAAACTGAAATCCCGGGGCAAGTGACTGGCGCCATCCCAGCAGGGCGTGTACAGCTTCTAACTGAGAACTGCTCACAGGTGAAGACATCCAGGCCGTAAATATCGAACCGGCATCACGGGTGCCGTGGATGCCCGCCAGCGGCTGCCGGTAAAGTCCTATTGCCGCGCTTAACTGCTCTTCTTCGCGCCCACGGGGCTGCCATTTGGCTCTGAACCGGGGTTCCAAAGATGGGGGATAGGTGTCCATATAATAAGCAAAAACCGTTCCGGGAGTCATTTCAAGTGTGCCGGCGGTAAGTGTAGTTTCCACGTAAGCACCTGCACTAAGCAAATGTTCGGATTGGATCTGTGGCCCGCCAAAACGTTCTCGCATATCATAATTGAGAGAGTGGATATGGACAAACACACCATAATCGAACCGGGTTTGTCTGTAAAAACGGGTCAGATTTACATCAAGATTAAATCGCATCGCATCTGAAGTAAGCTCGGGGGAATCGGCCTGCCCCGTGGCGTTCGAAACATACGACATGCCTGCACTGATATCGAAAAGCATATTTGTCCCTTCAGGGAGGATCACGCATTGCCCACCCGTCACAAAATTGTTCCAGCGAACCACATCATCAATGTCAAAATCCAATCGCCCGCGGTCGTAGGTACGCATTGCCATTAGCGAGCAGCGTGTGTCGCTCACCCCGAAATGGGTTAATTTTAAATAATGGCTCTCAAACCGTAGTGGGTGCGTTTCCCTAAATAGCATGGGGCTTGATTCCTCTACCAGAGAACGGCGAACGGATGCAATCCAGGAACTTTGTCCGCGCACAATCGGCCCTTCGGCAATCACTTCGCCTGCAAACGGGCTTACCGAGCCCATACCCCTCGTTTGATAGCGGTCGCCGTTGCGCATTTTAACATCAATCACAGAAGATGTACGCCCGTTATAGCGAGCTCCGAAACCGCCTGCGTAAAAATCGGCGTATGAAACGATCTCTTCCGGAAAGGCTGAGAAAAAACCAAGAATATGAAATGGCTGGAAAATGAGGGTTCCGTCAACGAGTACCATATTTTCGGCGGGTGTGCCTCCACGGATGTATAGATGTCCACCCCGGTCTCCGGCAGCCACCACACCGGGCATAGCCTGCAGGTAGCTGGCCAGGTCGCCCGATGCGGCAGGGGTGGGAACACGCCTGAAGTCGGCTGCTTCCACACGCTGCCGGCCGGCTTCCATGCCTGCTGCACCGGTACCTGGTACCGATACGACCAATACCCCAAGCTGCTCATCATCCGGTAAAAGTGCCACACTTATTGTTTTCGTTTCACCGCTGGCGAGCAGAAGAGTTTCTTCGTAGGCCGCGTATCCTATAAAGGTTATACGCAAGAAATACTCTCCGAGAGGCAGCCCTGAAATCTGATAAAAGCCATTCTGCCCGGCTGCCATGCCACGCAGCCTCACTTCACCAGATTGCTGAAGAACAATATTAGCCCCTTCAAGGGGCTGTCCCGTGCGTGAGTCCGTAATGATACCCTGAACAGCAGCTGTTTGGGAGATGCATTGTTCCGGGATACATAGAACCCAAAAGATTGCGGCCGTCAAAAGGTTGACTATGAGGGTATGTTTGCCTTTCATGATATTCAAGGGATGATAAGCGCGATACATTTTGGCTAGATAAATATCATTCATACATCTACCATGGTGGCGGTTCGAGGGGACAGGGCTCTATGTCTGTTGTGCCTTCTGTGATACAATTTTTATAAGGTACAGTTTTACTGATAATGCCTGCCACATACCCCACGCCATTAATGACATTCGAAACTCCATCCGGGAGTGCAATGATTTTTTCATCAATAGAAGGAAAAAAATGATATCCGGGGCCTGCAGAAGCAATATAAATTTTTGGTTTATAGGGTGAAACCGGAGTGAGGTATTCCGTGAGCAATACCGGTGGTTTAAAGGGTAAAAAAGTAGTTAAATATTGGAAATCTTCAAGTGGGTTTACGTATACCTGCCAACGGCCTGAACCCGACCGGGTTGAATCTTTGAGATGAGAGATATCTGTCATATTTGTTTCACCTGATTCTGACATTGGGCCATAAAAAATCGTTCTGATATCAGCCAATCTTTCAACACCCTGAATATAAATTGAAGTAAGAGTCGGGGTTCTTTCTTGGCCAACAAACCGTATATGGACCAATGGGGTTTCGAAATCATCAGGGAGTGAAATCATCGCATAACTCGTGCTGCCGGATGAAGAAACAGCTGTTAACCGGTAAGTCTGACTGGATTTTAAAGCAGTGGTTGTCCAAAAATTCCAGGCATACCCTTGAGGGAATGAAAACAATGAATCGTTCATTACCACCGATTCGCCACTCTCCATATGTTCCAGTGTCACAACGGCATCAATCGGTTTGGGTTCTATGTAAATATCCTCGCGTACCGGCATTACACGTACCCACTGGGTATCAGCCGAGACATCGAGGTAGCCGTAAATGGAAAAGTGGTATTGATCGTTTTCTTGCAGCGGTTCAAAGGTATCATCGCACCCCATGATAAATAGATAGGACAGTAACAATAAAATGGAAAAGCCGGAGCCGCTGAACTTATTTATCTTCATTCTGAATGTGATTCAAAAACAAAGTAAAAATGATTTTGATTTATAATTGCAATACTTTGAAAAAATATATTTACCGGATTATTTGTTAAGCAGACTCTCTCTGAAAAACAATTTTATAACTATTTACCGGTTGCGGAATGTTAATTCAAACGGTTATATCGGATAACCTTTTCAAGACTGGACGAAATGACCATGGATGCAGGATGAGTCAAAAATACCGGGGTTTTCCGTTTCATCAGGATTAATTCAATGACATTGGCTTCGAGATCGGTTATCACATCGGCAATACGGTTTAACCTGTATTCACGTGAGCCACGGCCGGTGATCACAAGCCGGCGGTCTGTAATCGTCATCGTACCCTCAAGCTGTATTTCATATCCGATTTTCCGGTATTGTACACTGTTTCGCTGGAACCTGTGTAATACTCTTTCTTCGAGAAGGCGAGTGTTTTTAAACTCTGCATAACAGATTTCTCCGCGTACCAGTGGTATGGATGAAGGGTGGCTCACCAGTGGCTTCTCCATTTCATTTCGGATGGAAGATGCAAGTTCAAGATACCGCAATTCTTCTTCTGCAAAATTTTCCGGCAACTTTAATCTATGTAGGAGCCATCTTATCTGTAATTCTTCATCTTCGCTGAGAAGATGGTCTTCCAGAACAGCATCAAGATAATGCGACAAAATTGCACGTTTGGTATGATTGATAAATTCCTCCGAAACCGGAAGTTCATTTTCTAACTGATTGAATTTGTCGATATGGGCATCATCCTGCTGCTCAACAGCAATCTGAAGCAGTACGGAGTACAAATCGGGAATGAATCGCTCTGAGTATATATTCGGCGCAGTATTAATAAAATTTCTGACAGGTTCTGATTTTAGTCTGTCTGGTGAATCTTCAAATGTTTTTGATAAGGTTTCAACCAGGGTCTGACCCTTTTTTCTCCAGTTTTGATCTCTTATCAATGCGAAAGTCAGTATCCCGGCACCTGTAACTGAAATTGCGATGACTGGAAGATAGTATACAACGATGGCCAAAGTGATAACTGCAACCACAAGCATCCATAAAAAGATATTGCGTGACCAGTGCGGGTTTTCTTTTAAATCAGGAAAAGGGTGGGTTTTTAATCCATGATAAAGAGCAGGATAAGTTGATCCTGTATCAACGAAGATATCATTCGTACTGCCAGATCGGTTTAATCCACCTGAATGAGCCATTCCCGTACTGGATCCACGGCCTCGGGAATTCAACTGTTTGCGGTAATAGAGCCCATGGCGTCCGCCATATACATACATACCCCGCCGGTTCAATCCTATACGAGCCCCCGTAACTCCAGCCGATAATCCAATTCCTCCTTTCGACAAATTGAACCGTACCGGCCCCGCCTTAAATGCTTTTCGTATAAAAAAACCCATCCCGAAATGTGGTAAAGTTTCTGGAAATTGGCAAATCAACGGCAGTGTTCACGTGAAGGAGATATCGTCAATACCGCGATGCTGACAGAGCCATGCTTCGCAGCTGACCGGTCTTAGATTTTCCATATCATAAACTCAACTGCACACCTGCCATAATCCAACGGCCGGGCATCGGTGCACCGAGTATTTCCTGATATTTTGTATCTGTTACATTCATTATCCGTGAATATAATCTCACTCCGGATTCTGCCGGCGAAATCGTGATTCTGAGATTGGTAATAAAATAGGAGGAAGGTACTATTCCATCCACCAGCAGTTCTGCTTCAGGCGAACGTACATTATACTCCGATTGGGAGTAAACAGAAAGCCAGGAATGGGTAATTTGAATCCCTGCATTTAGCTGGTGAGACGGATGGTTGGCGATATATCTCGAAACCGTTTCCTGGTCGCTGGTTGTACGGATGTATGTGTATCCCCCTTGCAGAGTGATACCAGTTCCGTTGGGTATCCGGAAATTTCCGCTTCCCATCAGTTCAATTCCGCTAGTGCTGCTGCTGCTGATATTTTGAGCGTAAAAATAATTTTCACCAGGAAGTAGGTTTGTGGCATTCGTGATATTGTCAGAGTTTGTAAGGGCGTAATCAATCAGGTTGTTCGAAGATCTGTAAAAAACAGTGGGTGAAAACCGGAAATTCCGGACCGGTCGCCAGTCTGCCCCAAGATCGATTGTGGTGGATTTTTCAGGTTGCAAGTCGGGGTTGCCAATATTGCGAAGCGGGGTAAGATTTGGGATGGCTGAAGAGATATATCGCTCGGTAAAATCCCCCACACGGCCAGCGCGCCCTACAGAACTTCGGAACGATATATTTTGCAGGTTATAGGCAGCGCTGGCCTGGGGAAGCAAATCGGACCGGCCGGCAGAATCGATTTGCAGGCGAAGGCTCGATGTGATACTGAGACCGTTGATCCAGCTTGCTGTCCCGATGGCGTAAATACCACCTGAACCATCGCGATGGTCGCCCCGGTCGGTGCTTTCAATGTTTTTGTCGAGGTATTGTGCACCGCCCATCAGGCGCACATACCGGAATCTGCTGCTTTCACCAGCCAGTTCGACCTGGTGCGAAAGGTTCAGGAATAACTGTCCGGTTGTATGTTCATTTACGGGAGCTATTTCGGAATTAAAGTTAAATATGTCATTCACACTTCTGAATGAAGCGTTGATTTCCGTTCGGTTACTTCCATGGCTGTATGTGATTGCTGAAAGAAGCCATCGGCTTTGAATTTCTTCAACCGATTCATCAAAAATACTTCGGGTATAAAAGTAACGGGCATTAAAATCACGCTGGTCAAATCCACCACGTACATACCAGCTTAACCGGTTACTAAATCGGTGTGAAACGGCAGTACTGACACTTAGCAGATCAAACCAGGTATTATAATCGGTCTGCGATGAAACACCCTCAGCAAAACCGGGATTCGGAAATGTTTCTCCATCTGAACGGCTTATCCTTGCAGAAGTACTAAACCGCCACCCTCTGGCCTGCATGACCAGGGCTGCATCGGTCATCAGAAAATTGTTTTGGCCGCCGGAAACATCGAAATTTGCCATGGAGATCCCCCGTTCACTACCGGTTTCCAATTCCCGCTGCAAGTACAAGTTGGTTTTGATGTGGACTACACCACCCACGGCGTCAGCTCCAAAGGAGGTGCTTGCAGGTCCGCGAATCAGCTCTATCTGACCAATTTCGGACAGAGAAACAGGAATATTGGTGTTAAAATGGGCAGTAAGAGGGTCGTTTAGCGGGACATTATCCAGCATGAAAAGCACCTGTGAGTATGTACTGCCACGGATCCCTACATCGGCCTGAACGCCAAAACCTTGACGGGTGTTTATATTTAAACCCGGAAGAGATCTCAGCAACTCATCCACGGATGTGGCAGGCATATTTTCAATGTCTTCACGGGTAAATACAGATACATGCTTTCCACTCTCTGAAATATTTGTGGTAATACGTGAAGCCGTAACGGAAATGCTATCAAGTTGAACTGATATTTGAGCAAATAAAGTGGAGTAGCTAAGGAACAAAAAGCTAAGAAAGAGAAATCTTCTCATAAATCTGTTTTATAAAAGTATTTGAATCAGACGTTGGACATATATAGCTAACAGGGAAGATAAAGCAAATGAATGTTATGATTCTTCCCAAATCAAATAAGGCTTTTAATAGATATGATTCTTACATTTATACCGTAAGATTTTAAGGTGCCTTATTCTTGTTAATTCTTATTAAAAGTGATCTTTTTATTATATGAATCTCTATTCCTTATTAAACAAATCGACTATTCTTGCAAATTTGGTTGTGCATGATAAAAATGAACTTCTAAATAAAATGATAGACTTATTGAAAGATCAGGTAAATCATGAACAACTCGAGGATATACGTCAGGCAGTTTTTGAAAGAGAAAATATTATGTCAACAGGAGTTGGTAAAAATCTTGCAATTCCACATGGAAAAGTTGCATCGATTGAAAAAAACTATGCAGGTTTTGCGATTCTGAACGAACCGATAGATTTTGATTCTATCGACGGGAAACCTGTTTCAATGGTCTTTCTGCTGGCAGGCCCGGAAAAGAAAAACAGTACACACATTAAATTGTTAAGCAGAATCTCAAGACTGATGAACAGTGCATCATTCAGAGAATCGCTTTCCCAATGTGAAACTCCTCATGATATATATGAAACATTTCATGAGGAAGAGATGCGATATTTTGGTAATTGAATAGCCGTTGATGAAAATCCATAAGTTTGTTTCCCTTTCTCTTATTTTCTTGCTTTGGGGAGCTACGCAATTTCCTGCTTGTATTCTTTATGCCCAGATATCGCCGGAAATATCTCAATTCATCAATAATTCAAGGGCGTCTAATGCGTTTTGGGCAGTACAGGTTCGAGACTCGAGCGGGCGGGTGCTGCAGGACCTTAACGGGGATAAACTTTTTCGCCCCGCATCGAATTTGAAACTCATTACTTCTGGCGTCTTGTTGGATCAGCTTGGCCCTGAATACCGTTTCGAAACCACGCTTTATGGCCGCGGAAGGCAAACAGGAAGCACCTGGGTTGGAGACCTTATCGTTAAAGGATCGGGTGATCCATCCATCAGCGGCGTTTTTACTAATGGAGATAAGCTATTTCTGTTTGAAAAATGGGTGAGTTTATTATCTGATGCAGGAATCAATATCATCGATGGTAACCTGATCGGATTCGATGGATTGTTTGATGATGTACCTTACCCTGCAGGATGGGAATGGGACGACCTCACGTACTACTACGCTCCGGAAATTAACGCCCTTTCGTTCAACTCCAATGTAGTAGATCTAGAGGTAAGGGCGAACGGCCCGGTCGGTTCGCGTCCACGAATAGAATGGTCACCTTTTAACACCCCATTTGTCGATTTTATCAACGAACAAACGATTGTTCCACCGGGTACACGATTTAACGAGTCGTATAGAAGAGAACTTGGTACAAACACAATTATTCTTCGCAGTGTACTTCCGCAAGGGTACTATGAATCGGAAGCGCTATCGGTAACGGCACCTTCATTTTATTTTATGGATACTTTTTACCGATATATGGAATTACGGGGATTTGAGATTACGGGTGGAATTTTCATTGATAGTGATTACTACTCCTGGAGTGATAGGGGGCTTCGAAAGCTAGATACCCATATGTCAGAACCACTATACAAAATGGTTGAACGCCTGAACAGAGAGAGTGATAATTTTATGACAGAAATGCTCTTAAAAAAACTTGGCTCAACAGTATACAACGTTCAGGGAACTACTGAGCTGGGTTTACATGTGGTAAAAGAGTTTATGCATGAGATGGGTTTTGATACTACATCCGTAAGCCTGAGAGACGGATCAGGCATGGCGCCTGGTACATTACTTAATGCCGGTGACCTTAACAGGTACCTGGTTAATATTCAGCATAAAACATTCTTTCCCTATCTATTCAGGTCACTTGCTGTTGGAGGCGTGAGCGGAACACTGAGTCATCGATTCAGAGGAAGCAGTATAAGTGAAAATTTTTTCGGTAAAACGGGATTTGTTTCTGGAGTTCGTGCTCTTTCCGGTTACCTTGAAACGGAAACCGGTAAACGGCTTGCTGTAAGCATTTTCACTAACAATTATACTGCGCAAACCTCGCATGTTGATTTTATTCACCAGCGGATTCTTGAATATCTTTACCATAATTATTGAGGAAGCCGTGTCATGAAACTACCGGGATAACTTTTAAGAAAAGTAAATGGGCAAAAAGGCGACAATTTTAATAACCGATGACGAAAAAAGCATACGAAATGCCCTGAAGGAGATACTTGAATTTGAAAATTATTCCATTCTTGAGGCAGAGTACGGAGAGCAGGCATTACAGATCATCAACAGTCAAAATGTGGATCTTGTGATGCTCGATATTAAAATGAGGGGAATGGATGGCATGGAGGTTCTTGAAAAAATAAAGGAGAATAAACCGGAACTCCCGGTGATTATGATTTCGGGGCATGGAAATATTAAAATTGCAGTTGAAGCAACTAAATCAGGTGCATTTGATTTCCTGGAAAAACCGCCTGATCTAAATCGCCTTCTTGTGAGTATACGTAACGGTTTGAAAAGTAGTGAACTTATCAAAGAAAACAGGGAAATCCGTACCGAGCTGCACGGAAATATGGATATCATTGGTAATAGTTCTGCAATATTGAGTATCAAAAAAATGATCCGAAAGGTTGCGATGAGCAGCAGCCGGGTGCTTATTACCGGTGAAAATGGTACAGGTAAAGAACTTGTGGCGAGGGCTATCCATAACAACAGTAACCGGGCTTCTAAAAAATTTGTTGATGTAAATTGTGCCGCCATTCCAGCTGAATTGCTGGAAAGCGAACTGTTCGGCCATGAAAAGGGGGCTTTTACCGGGGCATCGGCACAACGGATCGGGAAATTTGAACAGGCAGATGGTGGTACTCTCCTTCTGGATGAAATCGGTGATATGAGTGCTGAGTCTCAGGCGAAAGTGCTTCGTGCACTGCAGGAGAATCAGATTGTAAGGGTTGGTGGTAACGAACGTATTGATGTGGATGTAAGAGTACTTTCTGCCACTAATAAAGATTTACACAGTGAAATTGAAGAAGGTAATTTTAGGGAAGACCTTTATCACCGCCTTAATGTAATACCCATACATTTACCACCCCTCCGTGAACGGCGAGATGATATCATAATATTGGCAAAATGGTTTCTTGAGCGCCTGAGTGATCGCGAAATTATTTTCTCCGGTAAAGTATTTTCGAATGACGCTTTTGAGGAATTAAAAAAGCAGGAATGGCCGGGAAATATCAGGGAACTTCAAAATGCTGTGGAACGCCTGGCACTGTTATCACCGGAAGATGTGATTACAGCAGGTGATGTTCAGAAATTTATTCAGCAAAAGAAAAAACCAAGCGAAGTACTGAACAATCTTATTGATAAAACCGAATCATTTCATGAGTATAAAGATGAAGCTGAACGCCTTTTCTTGCTAAAAAAGCTTGAAAAGCACGATTGGAATGTCTCTGCAACAGCAGATGCCATTAATATCCAGAGAAGTCATATTTATAACAAAATGAAAAAATACGATATTGAGAGATAGAAAATGGCTGCAACATTTGAATTGTTGAATATTCGACCACTTTATGAATATGGAGGTTTGGCTTTAATCATATTTTTTGTCAACTGACCGTAAAAAATCAACCCCAAATTTCGAAAAGTATTAGGATGAGTGCAAAACTTATAGATGGCAAAAAAGTAGCTGAAATTACCATGAACCTTCTGAAAGAGGATGTGGAAAATTGGGTAAAAGCTGATAACCGGCGCCCCTTTCTGAAGGTGGTACAGGTTGGAAATGATCCGGCTTCATCTACTTATATCGGAGCTAAAACACGGGCCTGCAAACAGGTAGGCATCGATACCGATACCACCCATTTGCCTGATACAGTATCAGCAAAGGAACTAAAAGCAACCATAAGGTCATTTAACAAGAACAGCTCCATCGACGGTATTCTTGTTCAGCTACCGCTTCCTTCGCATCTTTCTTCGCATGATGTAATTGAAAGTATTGATCACCGAAAGGATGTGGACGGATTTCATCCCATGAATGTGGGGCGGCTCACAGTTGACCAGCCTACATTCCGTTCCTGCACACCGGCAGGAATTTTTGAACTCTTTCAGTACTACAGCATACAGGTTAAAAGTAAACATGCTGTTGTTGTTGGTGCCAGTAATATTGTGGGATCGCCGATGGCCATTATGCTTTCAAGAGAAAATGCAACCGGAAAGGCCACAACCACCATTTGTCATAAATTCACCAAAGATTTAACTTCTCATACCATTGCAGCAGACATACTAGTAGTAGCCGCAGGCCAGCCCAATCTGATAAAGGCTGAAATGGTGAAAGAAGGAGCTGTAGTGATTGATGTGGGGATCAACAGGGTAGCTGACGAAACCAGTGATAAAGGCTACAAACTGGTTGGTGACTGTGATTTTGAGGGCATCCGGGAAAAAGCGAGTTGGATAACTCCGGTGCCCGGTGGCGTTGGCCCAATGACGGTTGCCATGCTGATGAAAAATACTCTTCTTGCAGCGAAAAAATCGATCTACCCGGAAGACTAAACCACCAACCGGATTTATAAAAGCATTGGGATTTCGTATATTTAGAGATTAATATCATTATTACGGAATTACTCATGAAAAAGATCCACTTCTTATTATTTTCAGCATTATTCATGATAACTGCATGTACTGACCCGGGCCGTATGGCCGACAACCCGTTTTACTCCCCAAGTGATTTACCATTTGAAGCTCCTGATTTTAACCGGATTGATGAGTCTCATTTCCGCGGGGCTTTTATTGACGGCATGGAATTTGAACTTCAGGAAATAGAAGAAATTGCCTCCAATCCAGAGGAACCTACATTTGAAAATACGATTGTAGCCATGGAAAGATCCGGTGTTCTGTTGAATCGTACCAGAAGGGTTTTCAATAATCTTACTTCTGCCCATACCAATGAAAAACAAAGAGAAATTCAGTCAGAATTTGCACCGAAATTTGCAGCTCACTCCGATAATATATACCTGAACCCCGGTCTTTTTTCCCGTGTTCAAACATTATATGAACGCAGGGGAGAGATGAACCTCGATGATGCATCTCTGAAATTACTGGAAGATACACATCGGGATTTTGTACGGGCGGGTGTTCTTCTGGATGAGGATGAACAACACGTGATGAGACAAATCAACGAACGGATTTCCGCACTTACAACCAAATTTCAGGAGAACTTACTTGATCTAACAAAGGAGCGTGCCGTAATTATTGATGATGTGAGTCTGTTGGACGGGCTTACCTCTGAAAGGATTTCGGCGGCACAAGAAGCAGCACAAGAGCGCGGCCTTGACGGGAAATATCTTCTTTCAATCACCAACACAACCCGGGTGCCTATACTTACCAGCCTGAATAATCGTGATGTGAGGAGACTTGTATGGGAGGCTTCTGCATACCGCGGGATTGGACAGGATGGCGGCATAGATACACGCCCCATTGTTTTGGAGCTTGCACAATTGAGGGCCGAGCGTGCAGAGCTTTTGGGTTATCCCAATTTTGCCTCCTATGCGCTTGAACCACAAACAGCCCAAAACCCCGAGAATGTACTTGAAATGCTTACCGGTTTAATACCGGAAGTAGTTGCAAATACAGAGAATGAAGCTGCGCTTATTAAAGAACTGATGGCTGAAGATGGAATTAATGAAGAACTGCAGCCGTGGGACTGGGAATTTTATGCAGAGAAAGTACGCAAATCAAGATATGATATTGATGAATCGGAAATTCGCCCCTATTTTGAACTGAACCGGGTACTTAAAGACGGTGTTTTTTATACGATGAATCGCCTCTATGGAATTACTTTCGAAGAACGAACTGATTTACCGGTCTATCATCCGGATGTGAGGGTTTTTGATGTGTATGATGAAGATGGAGTACAGATTGGCCTGTTTTACGGCGATTATTTTGCCCGCGATTCTAAAAGAGGCGGTGCATGGATGAGCTCATTTGTGATTCAGTCTCACCTGTTAGACCAGAGGCCGGTAATTGTGAATGTGCTCAACATATCCAGGCC
>SKKO01000179.1 GCA_007123715.1 Balneolaceae bacterium
GTACCTATGTGGAATTAAGACCTTTCACTTGTAACGGGGGGAGCCTATTCCCTCTCTCTCTCAATCGTACCTATGTGGAATTAAGACGATCTCGGCAGGTGTTTTAAGCTTTCGAGTTGTTCGCTCTCAATCGTACCTATGTGGAATTAAGACTTGCATGGCCTGTGCAACTAATAATATTATTATTATACTCTCAACCGTACCTATGCCTGTCCCGACGTGCTTTTGGTCGGGGTGGAATTAAGACCCTCCTGCGCATGAAGCTTCGGAGGGCGAGCTCATTAGCTCTTTTACCCATCGTAGCCTTGGCGTAGTTGGACAATCGTACCTATGCTTGTCCTGGTGTTCGTTTGAGCGTCATGGCAGGGGGATTCGACAGACGAGGAAAGCACTCGTCAGTCGAGGTATCATGCAATCGTACCTATGTCTGTTCCGGTGTTCGTTTGGGCATCATGGCAGGGAGATTCGACAGACGAGGAAAGCACTCGTCAGTCGAGGGTCGCAGGAGGATGACGGGAATTGGTAGTGTGCCGGTCTCCGGTCCTCCGTCCTCGGTCTCCGAACCTCGGTCATCAGTCCCCCATCCCCGGTCCTGCCTCTCACCCAAACAGTCTTTCGAACTTTTCTTTGTACTCCGGGGTAATGACTCCTTTTTCGGTAATGATGGCGGAAATCAGCCGGTTCGGGGTAATATCAAATGCTGGATTGTAAACCTGCACATGTTTTGGGGCAGTGCGTTTGTTTCCGAAATGCGTGACTTCATCATCGCCCCGCAGTTCAATTTCAATGTCGCGGCCGTTTTCCAGGCCCATGTCGATGGTGGAATAGGGGGCGGCAACATAAAACGGAATGTTATGCGCCTTGGCAAGAACAGCCAGGCTATATGTACCGATTTTGTTTGCTGTATCACCGGTCTTTGTAATACGGTCGGCCCCGGTGATAACCAGATCTACTTTTCCCTGCTGCATCAGAAAAGCCGCTGCTGAATCGATATTCAGAGTAAATGGGATTTCTTCTTTTTGAAGTTCCCAGGTGGTTAGCCGTGCTCCCTGGAGCAGCGGACGCGTTTCATCGACCCACACATTTTTTACTTTTTTCTGTTTATGGGCGTGAAGGATCACAGAAAAGGCGGTTCCATACTGGCCTGTGGCCAGGCTGCCGGTGTTGCAGTGAGTGAGGATGCGGGCATTGTCCGGGATGAGTTCCACTCCATATTCGCCTATTGCTTTACATAGCCTGCAGTCTTCTTTGTGAATTATTATTGCAGTTTGCAGGGCCAATTCCTTCAGTGTGGCGATGGGTTCATCTTTTTGTGAGTAAATCGTATCGAGAATTTGATTCAGCGCCCACGACAGGTTTACCGCAGTAGGCCGCGACGAGTTCAGGTACTCAGCAACACGTTCACATTCTTTGTAAAAAGTACTGAATACACCCTCTGGAAGCTCACGGATACCAAGATAAAGACCGTATGCCCCCGCAATGCCGATAGCAGGTGCACCCCGTACCTTCAGCTTTTTTATCGCATCCCATACCTGGCCCACAGATTGCAGGTGAATGGTTACTTCTTTTTGGGGTAGATATGTCTGGTCAATAATCTGGACGCTATTGCCTGTCCAGTGTACGGATCGAAATGTGCTGCCAGTTGTTGACATAAAAAATTATTTGTCAGATTGTAATTCTCCGGACGATGATCATTAGATTATATCAATAACTGATAAAACTCAACATGAACAACAAGTGATTCTTTAATTGATAATAATTTATTGATACCGTAAGTATTCAGGTTTTTTTTAACATCATTCATGCATAAAATACAATTTTCCGGAATCTCATCAGTCAGGTTTTTGTAAATCAAAAAATAAGCCGTTCGGCACTAAAAAAGCGCTACCAATTTGTAAGGGTTTCCCTTATATGTCGCTAAGATAGATCCTTAACGATTGATCAGGCTTGGGCTCTTAGATACAACCATTTAGATTTAATATTATTCAACAGCAAGAAAAAACGAAAGAAACATATCATCACAAAAACAGGTGAGCCGGTTTCTGAAATTGCTAATAAACAATGAGATGAGGTAATGTTATGATTTTAAAGAAAAATGTCGGATATATGGATTCAATCGTCCGTGTAATTTTTGGAGCGTTAATTTTGTCAATGGGACTGTTTTATGACAGCTACTGGGGATTTATCGGATTAATCCCGATTATTTCGGGTGCAATTAGTTTCTGCCCGATTTACAGAGTACTAAGAATGTCTACGATGAACCCAAATCTTGAAAGAGAGAACTGACATAAATTAAAAGAGAAAAGTAAGCCAACAATAAAATCAGGGAAAGATTAAGGATAAGTTCAGGAGTTATTGCTCGGTTAAAATGAGATATAAGGTTTGAGAGAGGGTTCATGCCAGGGGAACCGAATTCCGGTTCCCCTTATTTTTTTTACAAATCCTCCCCAATTGTGAATTCCATTGATTTTTCATGAATACAATTTATCTGAAAATCGAATACTCTTGTGCTCTTTTGTGATTAATATATAAAAGCAGACAAAATGAAGATTTATCGATGCAGATACCCTGCAAATTAATATCTTCCCTTTTCATAAAAATCTGATGATCAATGTTTACTGCAATTAAAGGCATTTCTGAAAAACGTGTTTATCTGCTTTTGCTGCTTTTACTTACCGGATGCAGTCCCGACAGGTCAGACTACGCTCAAGAACCGCTGCTTTCATCAGGCCATTTTTTTACGGAGGAGGAGGGAGCTGAATTTCTCGAAAATATGCGACTCAGCTACCAAACAATAGAGAATTGGCAGCTTAGACGTGAACAAATCAAACAGATTATACTCTACGGCTCGGGTTTGGAAGAATTTCCGGAAAGAAATGAGCTCAATCCGGTTTTTGGTGAACCCCGAATTTTTAATGGCTATAAAGTGCAAAATGCTGCTTTCGAGAGCCTCCCGGGTGTTTATGTTACCGGAAGCATCTATTCACCGCTCGATCCTGCTGTATCACCACCAGGCATTTTAAGTCCTCACGGGCACTGGACTGAACCCGGTGAAATTGGCCGATACCGACCGGAAGCCCAAAAACGGTTTGCATCAATGGCGCGGATGGGTGCTATGGTTTTTGCTTATGATATGGTTGGATATGGGCAGCTTGGGGAATTCGGATGGATGCATCACCACCCCGAAGCATTCAGGTTGCAGCTTTGGAATAATATTCGAGCGACAGATTTTCTTCTCTCTCTGGGTGCTGATCCGGACAGGATTGCATCGACAGGTGCTTCCGGCGGTGCTTCACAGACGTTTTTTCATGCTGCTATTGATGAACGCGTTTCTGTTTCGGTGCCGGTCGTAATGGTTTCGGCCCATTTTTTTGGTGGCTGTATTTGCGAAAGCGGGATGCCGGTTCACAGAAATGAAAACTTCCAAACCAACAATGTTGAAATCGCAGCCATGGCGGCACCCCGACCCTTGCTTCTGGTTTCGGTCGGTGGCGACTGGACCCGCAATACACCCACTGTCGAATATCCACATATCAAACATATTTACGAGCTGTTTGGCGTTCCGGAGAATATTGAAAATGCTCATTTTCCAAATGAAGAGCATGATTATGGCCTAAGCAAACGCGGAGCAGTTTACCCGTTTTTGGCGAAACATTTGGGCCTGGATGTTTCCAAAGCGGTACATCCGGACGGCAGCATTAACGAGGAAGATATCGTGATAGAAAGCCAGGAGACACTCTATGTTTTCGATGAGCATAATCCATTTCCGGATTATGCTATAAGACATAATGATAGTGTTAAGTGGTAAGATTTCCGGGTTGACGATTTTGATCCCGGTTTAGGCTTTATAAATCTATCAAAGTTGTCGGGAACAGTTACATCCATAACATTAAAGTAACGTTCTGCGTTAATTCTATCGATTTACTCTTGAAGCAAAGTCTAAAAATGCATTTATTGACGCTCGTTCTAAATTTGTAAAAATGTCCTGATGAAAATAAACGGAAAATCCCGCGAAAACAGAACTTTTGATGCTATTGTAATCGGATCGGGAATTAGCGGAGGATGGGCGGCAAAGGAGTTATGTGACCGCGGTTTGAAAACACTTGTTCTCGAGAGGGGGCGCCCGGTAAAACACCGTCATGATTATCCTACAGCCGGCAGTGATCCCTGGCACTTTGATTTCCGCGGCAGGATTCCACAGGATGAAATCGACCGCAACCCGATTGTAGCCCGCTGCTATGCATATAACGATGCCACCAAACATTTTTTCGTAAAGGATGAGGAACACCCATATATCCAGGAAAAACGGTTCGACTGGATTCGCGGCTATCAGGAAGGAGGGAAATCCCTGATATGGGCACGGCAGGGGCAGCGCTGGAGCAGGTATGATTTTGAAGGGCCCGCCCGCGACGGTTATGGAATCGAATGGCCGGTTACATACGATGAAATTGCTCCGTGGTACAGTCATGTGGAGAGATTTACAGGATGGTCGGGAAATAAGGATGGTCTTGATCACCTTCCCGACGGCGAGTTTCTTCCTCCATTTGATATGACCTGTGTGGAAAAACAGATCAAAGAAAAAGTAGAGGCAGCTTTTCCGGGACGTCATGTAATTCACGGACGGTGTGCACACCTTACAGAAGTAAAAGCTATCCATCGGGAACAGGACAGGGGTCAATGCATGGCACGTTACCTATGTTACCGGGGTTGCCCGTATGGCGCTTACTTCAGTTCAAATTCATCAACTCTACCATGGGCAGAAAGAACAGGCAACCTTACTATACGCACCCATGCTGTGGTGGAGTCGATACTATATGATGAAGTAACCGGGAAAGCTTCCGGTGTACGCGTAATTGATGCAAATACCAAAGAAGCAACTGAATATAATGCCAGAATCATTTTTGTAAACGCGGCCTGCCTCAATTCAAATCTTATTCTGCTCAACAGCAAGTCGAGCCGCTTTCCGGAAGGGCTTGGCAACGATAACGGTTTGCTTGGCAGGTATATCGCTTTTCACAACTATCGGGGTTCGCTTACTGCCACAGTAGATGGTTTTGAAGACCGTTATTACTACGGAAGACGGCCAACGCAACCGATTATGCCATCTTACAGAAATGTGTACAGACAGGACCCCGACGCAGATTTCCAGGGCAAATATCTCATCGCATTCGGTGCCACGCGGTCGGGCTGGCAGCGCGGAGTGAGATCGGAAAATATTGGCCATGATCTCAAAAATGAGGTTTCAACTCCCGGAAGCTGGGGTATTTTCATGATGATGCAGGGAGAAACGGTTCCGGTGTATGAAAATCATATAAGACTTAGCCAAACAGAAAAAGACCCGTGGGGTATACCCCAATTGATTACCTCCGTAGATTACACTGAAAATGATGAAAAACTCATGAAGGATTTTCTTCATAGTGGTGCTGAAATGATTGAAGCCGCAGGAGGGAAAAATATCACACAGAATGATGACGGGCGTGCACCGGGCCTTGATATACACGAGATCGGAGGCGCAAGGATGGGAAAAGACCCTGCTTCATCTATACTGAACAGGTGGAACCAGATACATAGTTGTAAAAATGTGTTTGTTACGGATGGCGCCTGCATGAGTTCGGTTGCTATCCAAAATCCCTCACTCACATTTATGGCACTTACGGCCCGCGCAGCAAACTATGCGGCAGATGAACTGGCTAAGGGTAACCTTTAATTTTCTTGAAACTCCTCATGATCATTGAAGGATATCGGCAACTTCCGATGTGTCAAGACCAAGCTCTTCAGCACACCGGTAAAAAAGTTCCCGTTTGTAACTTTCAAGCTCTCCATTTTGCCTTGTAATGATATCAGTTAAGGTGCGGTTACTAAGAATATAATTTGCCGTTTCTGTACCATATTTCTCCACAATTTTCGCTTTAACCGGATCAAAAAAAACATTGCGGAACCGGGAGATCATTTTTTTTTCAGTATAGATTTTTCGCTGCTCTTCCTTTGATAACGGTTTTTGTGCAGGCATCGACTCCTTAAAACCCAGTTCAATAGCTTCGTTTCTGCTGCTTGCCAGTAAGTGGTGAATCTGTTGTGCGAAATGTTCCGTTTTAATTTTTTTGAAAATTCCTGACCTATTTATCCAATCGGTAGGTGATGTGGAATTTTTTGCCAGGGTTACAAGGAGTTTTTTATCGATAAGCTGATAATCGGGTTTATTAAAATTTCTTGCCAGATCGTGGCGCCAGTAAATCAGTTTTTTAAAAATATGCCATTCTATCTCGTTAAATTCCCGTTTTTCTTTTTCCTTGACGAGGTGATTATTCGTGATTTCACTGTAATCAAGCTGGTCTAAAAGGCTGTTTTCCTCTTTAATCCAGTTTTCCACATCTCTCCCAAATGCCTTATCATCAAGTGCTTTTTTTTTTTTATTCAGATGCAGAACATCATTGGCGGCATAAATGACCTGTTTCTTTGAGAGTGGGCGTCTGTACCAATTACTTCGTTGTGATGATTCGCCAGGCTCGATATCAAGTATTTCGATTAACAGATTTGAGAGTGACATTGCAGGGTAATTCAGAAGGCGGGATGCGATATCCAGGTCATAAAGGTTTTTTGGGAAACAGCCTAAAGAATGTAGCAGCCGCAGGTCTTCATCAAAAGAAAAGCACACCTTTGTAATGTCAGGATCCTCAAGAAGTGGAAAAAGCACAGAAATATCCAAATTTCTGCTTAACGGGTCGATCAGACAGCAGGTTTTACCATCAAAAACCTGGACAAGGCAAAGATTAAATCCGAAACGGTAATAATTTTTATCAAACTCAAGATCAATGGCTATTTCAGGTTTTGAGCTTAGATGAGAAATGAAATCTTCTAATTCGTGCGAACTTTCTACAATTTCGACGGGTGCATTCATATTTTCATCTGTCATGTTCGATCCTAAGAGCACTATTTTGTTAATTCCTCCAGGATGAAATCAATATCCAGATCAGTGAAGTCAGATGTTATCAAATCTGCCTGCGATAAATCCTGTCTGCAGGAGTTGGGATTGTCAAATCCTATACATTTCATGCCGGCTGCTTTAGCTGCAGTAACACCATGTTGTGAATCTTCAATCACAATACACTCTGCCGGTGAAACACCAACAAGTGCGGCAGCTTCCAGGAAAATCATTGGATCCGGTTTTGATTTTGGCAATTCGGCGCCACTTACAACTTGGTGGAAATAATCCCTGATGTTGAGGCCCCCGAGCACCAATTCAATTTGTTCTCGTGCAGAAGATGAGGCGAGAACGAGCTTTTTACCTGAATGATTCAAATGTTCGATAAGGCACGTTACCCCTTCTATTACCGGAAGGTTTTCTAATGATTTCAGATGTTGAATATATCGTTGATGGTTAGTTGTGACGATTTCATGTGGAGAAACATCAAGCTGATGCACGTTAATTATATGGGTCCACATTTCAATAGATGCCGTACCAATATACTGATTATGCTCAGCTTCCGGAATATGAATTCCCAGTTCGATTAATATTTCTTGTTCAATTTTATGATGGATGGGCTCACTGTCGATGATTACCCCGTCCATATCAAAGATTACCGTGCAGATGTCAGCCATTTATCTGTTATGTTCCAGCCTGTTTTTCACTTTACAAGTGTAAGGATTGCATATTCGGCAATCAAATAATTTTGCTGGTTGGTCACTTTAACATCCCACCAAACCATGTCATAAGGCTCATGATCTGTTTTCCGTTTTGCCTTAAGTTTGGCCCGATATATTTTACCGGCCTATAGGCCCCTAATGCCTCGATAGTGCGGACTGCATTTATATGAAACGGGGGGACAGATAATAAACCATTTGCCTTGGCAACAGGAAGTTGCAATCATGTTTTGGCGGGAAGGTTCAATTATCTACCTTCAGAAAAGGAAGTTAATGGTAAACGGTAGGCAGAAAAAATATTCTTCTGACCTAAAATTTACCCGGATTTGGGTATAATGAAAATAATCTGGCTTAATCATTATGTTGATAACGGAGGGTAAAAAAAAGATTTTTGGTAAAGATTTTTTGGTAATTGCCCATCGCGGGGCGAGTTATGACGCTCCTGAGAACACGTTTGCTGCATTTCAGCTCGCTCACAGGTTAAAGGCTGATATGATTGAGCTGGATGTTCAACTCTCTTCTGACGGAATTCCTGTCGTATTTCATGATGCAAGGCTGGACAATAAAACCAATGGAAAAGGGGCCGTATCTGATTATTGTTTAAGGGAATTGAGAATGCTGGATGCAGGAAGCTGGTTTTCTGCATCATTTATTGATGAACGAATCCTCTCATTGGCTGAAGTGCTGGACTGGGCACAAAATAAGATTGCATTAAATATTGAAATTAAACCGGAAGCTGTTACTCATAATGCGCAAAATGGTATCGAAGAAAAAACAACCAGGCTTGTAAAAGAGTTTGGGATGGAGAAAAAGGTAATCATTTCCAGTTTTGATTACAGGGCAATCAGGAGGATAAAAACATTTTCACCATTAATGAAAACCGGTCTTCTTTATCATAAAAAAGGTTCAAAGGAAAAAGATTATGCTAAACTTACAGATCAATACGGGGCTGACTTTTTCCATTGCAGCAGGAGTGAAATAGCAGCGAATAGTGTAAACTCCTTACTTAATGCCGGTATTCCTTTTTTGATCTATACCGTAAACAGTGCAAATATAATGAGAAAACTGATTCGCATCGGAGCATCCGGGATATTTACTGACAAACCAGGCCTTCTGCGACGGGTTTACGCCAAAGAATAGGAGTATGTCAGAAGTTTTTTCAGAATTTTTAGTTTTGGTTTGAATAGGAAGAGCCAGCCTGCTATTTTCTCTTTTCACCAACCAACTCTTCACGTTTATGTCAACAAAATATATTTTTGTAACAGGCGGTGTTACTTCTTCTCTTGGTAAGGGTATTATTTGTGCTTCACTTGGTCGGTTATTGGTATCAAGGGGATTAAGGGTTACCATCCAGAAGCTGGACCCATACATTAACGTTGATCCCGGAACCATGAACCCCTACGAACACGGAGAAGTATACGTGACCGATGACGGGGCTGAAACAGATCTCGATTTAGGCCACTATGAACGGTTTCTCGGTATTCAAACTTCACAGCAAAACAATGTGACCACGGGCCGGGTTTACTTTGATGTCATCATGAAAGAAAGAAAAGGGGAATACCTTGGCAAAACCGTTCAGGTGATTCCACACATTACAGATGAAATCAAATCACACGTATTGGGGCTCGGTCAATCCGGTAAATACGATGTGGTGATTGTTGAAATTGGCGGAACAGTGGGCGACATCGAAAGTTTGCCATACATTGAGGCGATGCGGCAGCTGCGGTATGATGTGGGGAGAAAAAACACTCTTTCCATACACCTTACTCTTGTTCCTTACCTGGCGGCCGCAGGTGAGTTAAAAACCAAGCCTACACAACATTCAGTTAAAACCATTTCTGAAAGCGGATTAAGTCCCGATATCCTCGTCTGCCGATCCGAATATCAGCTTGATACTTCCATACGCCGAAAAATTGCACAGTTTTGTAACGTAGAGATTCAGGATGTAATCGCATCACTCGATGCCAAGAGTATTTATGAAGTACCACTTCTTATGCTTGAAGAGGGGCTTGACAGCCGCGTAATCGAAAAGCTGAATCTTCCTGCCAAAAATGCCGACCTTGAAGCCTGGCGGCAATTTGTTAACAAAATCAAATATCCGGGAAGCGAAACCACGATTGCGCTTGTCGGCAAATACGTGGAGCACCATGATGCTTATAAATCAATTGTTGAAGCCCTGATTCATGGCGGAGCCATGAACGATACAAAAGTTCATATCAGATGGATACAGTCAGATTACATCAATAGTGAAAATATTCAAAAAACCATTGGTGATGTATCCGGAGTGCTGGTTGCTCCCGGTTTTGGTGACCGGGGCATTGAAGGGAAACTATCTGCCGTAAAATTTGCCCGTGAAAATAAGATTCCTTTTTTCGGAATTTGCCTTGGAATGCAATGTGCCGTTATTGAATTTGCCCGAAATTGTGCCGGTTTGGAAGGTGCTAACAGTACCGAATTTGATATAACTTGTACGTATCCTGTTATTGATTATATGCCAGATCAGCGAATGATTCAGGAAAAAGGCGGTACAATGAGGCTGGGAAAATACGAGTGCAAGCTTACAGGAAGCACGAAATCCAGGCACGCATATGGCACAGAAATCATATATGAGCGACACCGCCACCGGTTTGAGTTGAATAATGACCTGCGTCAGGAGTTAATGGATCAGGGATTGGTGATTGCCGGAATTAACCCGGAACGTGATCTGGTTGAAATTATTGAACTCGAAAACCATCCCTGGTTTGTTGGTGTTCAGTTTCACCCTGAACTGAAAAGTACTGTTGCAAATCCTCATCCGTTGTTTGTTGACTTTGTAAAATCAGTTAAAACATTTTCCGACAAGAAGAAAAAATCGGGAGACATACAACAACAACAACCCGTATAAATTTGGCAACTGCAAGTTACAAAAATATTCTGCGGAACAGGGCGTGCGCCATTGTTATGAGTGATAACTGGATTTTGTTGGCTAAACAGCAGGCACCTACCCGCAAAGATCCCATCTGGATGCCGCCTGGCGGGGGGGTACATTTCGGTGAATCCATACAATCTGCCTTAAAAAGGGAAGTTATGGAAGAAACCGGCCTTATGGTTGAACCGGTTCGTCTCCTTTGGATTCATGAATTCATCGAAAAACCTTATCATGCCATAGAATATTACTTCGAATGTTCAGTTGCAGGCGGTACACTAAAGCTCGGAAATGATCCCGAAAGGGAATCAGGTGATCAAATTCTCCTTGACCTGAAATTTGTCTCGTTTGAAGAGATTAAATCTATGAATGTATACCCGGAATTTCTGAGAAATAGTATGATAAAGAATGACAAAATACCATTGGATATGACTCACGTAGTATCTGGTGCCGGGGTTTAAAATGATTATTTGCTTAGCCAGGTTATTTCATATAACAGGGCATAAAATTTTTTATAAAGACATGAAAAAATGCGGATCAAAATATTTCTTATAATTGTAATGACCCCGCTTTTTGTCTCTTGTTCAAATCAGGCAGATAAAGAAAATGGCCTCATCATTCATAATGTAAACGGGTATACCATCAATTCTGCCGGGGAGCTAATCCGGTTTGAAGCATTAAGTATTGAAAATGGCAGGGTTATTGAAACGGGATCTTCGGAAAGAATAGTTCATCAATACACCGGGTTCAGGCGGTTGGATGGAGATGGCAAAACATTGCTTCCCGGCATGATTGATGCCCATGCTCATGTAATGGGGCTCGGAATCAGGGAGCTAAACGTCAACCTCGCGGGGATTCACTCTCTTGAAGAAACTCTCGAAGCGGTAAGCCGTTTCGCACAGGAAAATCCCGAACGGGAGTGGATTACCGGCAGTGGCTGGAACCAGGTTCTTTGGGACCAAAATGAATTTCCAAATGCTGCTGATTTAGACCTCGTAGTGCCTGACCGGCCTGTTTACCTTACCCGTGTTGACGGCCACGCAGCCTGGGCGAATAGTGAAGCCTTGTTGCGGGCGGGAATTGATAACGATACGCCGAACCTGCCGGGCGGTGTAATTATACGTGATGGAAATGGCAATGCCACAGGTATTTTTGTGGATGCCACCATGAGTTATATTCGTGAAGTTATTCCGGAAAGAACGGATGAAGATTTTGAGCACGCACTTGAACTTGCATTGCAGGAAATGGCCAGATATGGAATTACCTCTGTTCATGATGCACGAACAGATAGCTATGAATGGGGGCTTTACCGGCAGTTTGCCGATACAGGCAGATTGACTGCGCGTATATACGCGATGGTGGCGGGAACTGGGAGAATTTTTGATGAAATGGCGAAAGACGGACCCGTTTACAGCTACGCAGATGACCTGTTAAGCCTCAGAAGCGTCAAAATCTCTGCCGATGGTGCCCTTGGTAGCTGGGGCGCAGCTCTGCTCGAAGATTATCATGACGAACCCGATAATAAAGGCCTTCTATTCTACTCACAGGATGTACTGAACTCAATGCTGCTTAAAGGGGCCTCAGCCGGCTTCCAGATGAATATTCATGCAATTGGTGATGCTGCAAACCGTCAGGTTTTGGATGCCTTCAATTATATTCATCGGGAACTCGAAAACCAGGAAACAATGAGGCACCGGATTGAACATGCACAAGTTGTTGCTCCCGATGATATTCCAAGATTTGTTGAGCTGGGGCTTATTGCTTCCATGCAGCAAATCCATGCAACGAGTGATATGAATATGGCAGAAGACCGGGTAGGCCCGGAGAGAATGAAAGGTGCCTATGCATGGCAGACTTTTTTGGAACAGGGAACCATAATCGCCGGAGGTTCGGATTTTCCCGTGGAACACGTGAACCCGTTCTTTGGGCTTCATGCAGCTGTTACCCGCCAGGATCACAATGATATGCCGCCCGGAGGCTGGTACAGTGAACACCGCATGAGCCGTATAGAAGCCCTGCGCTCATTTACGATTGATGCTGCTTATGCAGCATTTCAGGAAGATATCATCGGAACACTGGAACCCGGTAAATGGGCAGATTTTGTACTGCTAGACCGGGATTATTTTGAAGTGCCTGCTTCTGAAATCCATGAGATTACTGTTTTGGAAACCTGGCTGGCTGGTAATAAAGTTTTTTCTGCAAACTGATGCATATCAGAATTGAACAACTAAACCCAATCATTGGCGATCTGGCAGGCAACGCTGAATTGATCGTTCAATCACTTGAAAAAGCAGAGGCGGAAAACATCGGGTTGCTGATATTGCCGGAAATGGTAGTAACCGGATACCCGGCACAGGATCTGCTTGAGAATGATTCATTCCGCAATTCCTGCTATGATCATAACCGGCTCGTCATCAGCAAGACAAAAAATACGGCACTTCTGTTTGGAACAATCATTCCAAATGAAAGCAAACCGGGGCGGAAAATGTATAATGCAGCGATACTTGCCA
>SKKO01000137.1 GCA_007123715.1 Balneolaceae bacterium
ATCAAAAAAGCAGGAATGGAGTTGCTGGAAAAAAAGCAAGGTGTGTTAATTGAGAAAATCAAAAGAGTGATGATTGATTTTGTTTCCAATTCTGAAAAAAGGCCAGATATTAAGTTTTCAGTTTTTTTAAACAAAGAACTAAATCATAGTTATACTTACTTATCCAATCTCTTTTCAGAAGTTGAAGCCTCTACCATTGAACAATATATTATTGCGTTAAAAATCGAAAGGATAAAGGAGTTAATTATTTTTGGAGAAGATACCTTTTCCGAAATTGCATATAAATTAAATTACAGCAGCTCTGCACATTTATCATCACAGTTTAAAAAGGTAACGGGGTTAACTTTATCGCATTTCAAAGCATTGAAGGAGAAAAGGAGAATTACCATAGAGAAGATATAGCGGCTTAAGAACCCGCCCTATACCCTATTAGGGCCTAAATAGAGTTTAACTTTTTTAATAATTAATTACGAGGAGACAAACGATGAAGAATGAACAGAAGATGACTGGAAGTTATTTACGATTCTTTTTAATGATTGGAACAGCCATGGTCGCAATGTTCTTATTAATGTACACGCATTCCTATCAGATATTTGGCCATGCCTGGTTCAGCGAAACGCGATTGTTTATGACATTGATCATGGGAGGTTCAATGATGGTAATTATGCTATCATTTATGCTCGAAATGTACAAAGATCGCAATATGAATAGAGGAATATTTATAGGTGGTTTTTTGATAATGATACTTGGCATCTGGCTCGTACGCAGCCAGATTACAGTTGATGAAGTGGATTATATGGAGGGAATGATTCCACATCATTCTATTGCTATCTTAACCAGTGAACGCGCTGGCATTGAAGATCAACGAGTTCGTGAACTTGCAGACAAAATTATTGAGGCTCAACGCAAGGAAATCAAAGTGATGGAATGGCTGATTGAAGATATTAGAGAAAATGGAGTAGCCAAAACACAAAATGAGGCCAATGCCAGAGCAATACCGGAATTTTCAGGGTCTCCTTAATAATTCGAAATTGTATAAGGTTCTATAGAAGATAAAACAGGGAATATTTCTGTTTCTAAGTAAACTGAAGATAATTATAATCCGTGTATGAACCGGGATTGTCCTCGGCCTTGTTTGCCAACTTCAACACTATATTTACTGTCGGTTATTTATAAAACTTGTTAGCTAATATTGACAGATTGGATCAGGGAAGCTCATCAGGAGCAAGTTTATAGAGGGGTAGAATTGAAATTATGGAATGGTTCTATTTTTTATAGGCAAATCGAGGAAAAGGCAGGAAGGTTTTAGCCACTAGGACACCAGGGCACAAAGTTACACAAAGGGGACTTGATATATTTTTTTGGACAGTGAGTTAAGGTATTTTGGCTATAAAAAAAGCAGTTCTGTTCAAAAAAACAGAACTGCTTTGGATACTATAATTTATACATACACATCTCTACATGTATAAACTTCTTGATTATTGAGGTTCCATTACTGTATTGGCATCGAAAATAGCAGCTGAATGAGTTAAAATACGGCCATTGAGTGAAGCACCGGTATTCAGTGTAATGTCATCCATCGAAAGAACGATCCCCTCAAAATGTGAGTCGGCACCGATTGTGACGTTCTCACCTACTTGCCAAAAAATATTACTGGCTTGTGCACCGCCACTAAGGGTAATGGTTACATCAGAACTCATCGTAACATTATCTTCAATTTGTAAAATCCAGACGTCAGTTTCATCACCTGAAAAAGTTACATCGTCAGTAATCGAAACTGAATTGCTCCATTTGTACAACCCGGGGGAAAGTGTTTTGCCGCCAATTTCACCGTCATATAATTCAACGAAGTCGGGTGCTGTTCGTTCTGCAGCATTCTCATACGCAGTTGTCATTTTTTCAACGGCTGTTGTTAAATTCACTGGTGTAGGATCGTCCATATCAGCGGCATAGATCCTGCCGGTTACCTGGCCGGAGGTTGAATAAGCTGTTGCTGATGTCTGTGAAAAACCTGTTATAAAACTTTCAGCCATCGGGCTTAAACCTATATCGCCGGTAAAAGCTGATGACGGGTTGTTATTTATAGCTGATTTTGCAAGAATCACGTAGTTACCGGCTGATCCAAGCTCTATAGCTTCCAGTTGTTCACTGTTGCCCCCGGTTGTGAAATTCCATTCATGATCATTGGCAAGTGCAACACCTGAGGCACTTCTTGCACCCGTAGAAACTTTTGCTGTATAATCAGTCTGGGCATCCAGAACATCATCTGAAGTAAATTTGGCTGCGGTACCTGAATAGTCTACACTTCCACTAACCTGTGTTGTTCCTTGCTGAAGAGTGATTGTTGAATTGTTTATTGTTGTCGGATCCATTGCCTGATCAAATACGATTTCCATACTTCTATTGCGCTCGATATCATTTTCATTATTTAGCGGGCTTGTAGAAAATATTAGAGGTGCATCAGCATCGATTTCAACATCTGTGCTGGTATCGCACCCGGCCATAGATGTTACTAGAAATAGTGATGCCACCAATATGGCATTAAAAAAATAATTTGCTTTCATAAACTTAGGGTTTCTCTTGTTGGTGTTATAATTATCACATAAAAGATAAATCAACACTAAGCATTTTTTGTTACAACAGGATGGGCAAGAGTTGCATGAATCACTGAATGTGAATAGAATTGCCTGAAAAATGATGATTAGACCCCGTTTTTCATCCTATTGGCACGACAATTATCGAATGGCAGTCTCCAAATAATTGGGTATATATCAAGAAAAGAGTAGATATGGATTATAATTTACTTTCGTCTTTAAAATTCAATAAAACATTTTTTTATATAATACATTTTGTAATAATCTCACATTTATTTATTCGGTTTTAAAAGGTCATCTCCTTCTTCAGGAGATCTGGACAGCCGGGCCTGCTTTAAAATTTCCTCATTATTGCTTTCTAATTGCCCCTCTGTCTTTGTTATGACTTTAGAATCATCTGCAACAGGTTCACTCACGGATTTTCTCTTATCGGGTGTTGTTGTTTCTTTTTCTTCTTGAATTGTTACGCCACTCAGGTATACTCTCTCCCTTGCATCATCAGGCATTGAAATTCCCTCTGTCATGTAAGCCGTTTTAATCAGCCTCATCACGGATGATCTCACTTTTAATACATTATGTTTACTTCCATCCACCCAAAAATAAAACTTCATATTGATTGTCGAAGAAGCGAGCTCATCCACCAAAATCCAGGGTTCAGGTTCCTTTAAAACAGCGGGGTGATCTTCGAAAATTTTAGCGGCAATATCCTGTGCAGAAACAACGCTTGCATCATATCCAATACCCACAACAAATTTGATTCGCTGATTTGGATTGCTTGTGTAATTGAGAATACTGCTTTTGTAGACGATAGAATTTGGGATTTGCAGATGATTGCCATCGAGAGTTATCAGTAAGGTAGCCCGGATGGTAAGCCGCTGAACAAATCCAGTATTGTCATTTATCTCGACAAGATCACCCGCATGAAAAGGGTTTTGCACACTCAAAAAGATGCTGGCAAGGAAATTTTCCGTTATATCCCGAAATGCGATCCCCAAAACAATACCCAGTAAACCTGTACCTCCCAATATTGTAAGAGCTACCCTGGTTAAATCTGC
>SKKO01000239.1 GCA_007123715.1 Balneolaceae bacterium
AAGATCGTGTATCGCAGATCAACGAGATGGATGTACGATACACGATGTGTGTTCTGTGATGTGCGATGTGTTGTCCATGTCAATCCCTGGATTGACAATACTTCGCATATCTGCAATCGGATATCGCAAAACGGATATCAAATTGGCGCAGCCATGCCACACATCATAACCCGGCCTTACAGGGTTTTGGGGTGATCCATCGTTTCATCCGCAAAAGCCACGGGAAAGATGTAAATCGAATTGAATCAGTTCATATACACTTACGTGCCGGTATTCTGCACGTTAAAGCCATAATAATTTTTGTACCAGTGTACGAATTTGGCTAAACCTTGCTCTAAATTAACTTGAGGCCTGTAGTTAATGTAATTGAAAAGATGATCTACGTCTGCCCAGGTTTGTTCAACATCGCCGGGCTGCATAGGCAACATATTTTTTTGGGATGTTTTACCTATCAGCTTTTCCAGTATGTGAATAAAATCCAAAAGCGAAACGGGTGCACCATTGCCAATATTAAATAGTTGATAGGGGATGGCTTTACCAGGCATTATAGGTTTGGGAATAAGCCGAACCAGGCTTTCCACAATATCATCAACGAAAGTGAAATCACGGCCCATATTACCTTCATTGTATACATCAATCGATTTCCCTTCAAGAATAAGATTTGTAAACTTAAAATAAGCCATGTCCGGCCTTCCCAAGGGGCCATAAACGGTGAAAAAACGGAGTCCGGTGCAGGGTATATCGTATAGATGGGCATAGGTATGTGCCATGAGCTCATTGGCTTTTTTAGTGGCCGCATACAAACTTGCCGGTTGGTCTGTTCGGTGCTGAATCTCAAAGGGCATTTCAGTATTCAACCCATACACAGAGCTTGAAGAAGCAAAAATGAGGTGTTGTACCGGGTTTTGGCGGCAACCTTCCAGAATATTCAAAAATCCATCAATATTTGATGTGGTATATGCGCGGGGATTATTCAAGCTGTACCTGACGCCTGCCTGGGCTGCAAGATTTATGACTACATCAAACTGCTGTTCTTTAAACAGCTGCATGATCCTCAATTCATCGCAAAGATCATATTGTATGAAAGAAAATTGGTCAAATGTTTCACTATAGGTGAGTGTTTGAAAGGAGTTGATGCCGTCCTTATTTATACCTAATAAACCCAGACGGGCATATTTCAAATTTACATGGTAATAGTCGTTAAGATTATCCAACCCAATTACCTCCATACCTTCATCAATGAGCCTTCTGCAAAGGTGATATCCAATGAAACCGGCCGCGCCCGTAACCAACACTTTCATGCAAGCTCCTTTTGAGGCAGGTTAACTGTATCTGTTTTTTGGATGGTGGTATTGCTGGCCTTTAAAAGAAGAATATTGAGCGCAAATAATGGCAGCCGAAGCATTCTGCGCCACCGGGAAGGATCTTTATACAGCCTGTACATCCATTCCAGACCGGTTTTTCTAAACATTATGGGAGCACGCTTTTGGGTTCCCGCAATAAAATCAAAACTTCCCCCGATTCCGATGATCAATCTGCACCGGCTGAGTTTATGCATATTTGCATAAATCCATTTCTCTTGAGAGGGTGCCCCGAGTGCAACAAACACTACCGAGGCGTTTTGCAGCTCGATTTGGGTAGTTACGGGTAGGCGATCAAAATTTGTATCGCGTGAGAAAGGGGAATATACACCCTCAACCCGTAATCCGGGATTTCTGGCTACAAGTACAGCCGCAGCTTTATCTGCAACACCCGGCGCGGCGCCATATAAGAATACAGATTGATCCAGCTTCGCACACTCTGCACATATTTTTTCAAGCGAATCCGATCCGGTGATCCGGTCTACCGATTTCTTATAAAGTTGTTTTACTGCCCAGCTAATTCCAACTCCATCAGCTGTATTGATACTCGATGATTGTAATATTTTATTAAATTGATTATCAATGATGGATTGAATCGTGATCTCCGGATTCACAGTCACTACAAAAAGCGGGGGCAGCGTCTCATCACTATTCTGCAATCTCTCTTTTACCGATACAAAAAATTCTTCCTTTGAACAGGCTGAGATATTCACTCCAAGTATCGGATAGGTTTCACTTTCTACATGGGTATTCATGACTTCAGTTTTATGATTTTACTCTGTTGATGTTTGGACAAAATCAATCTTTGATGATGTTTATATACCGACTAAAGCAATTGACGTGCCAACAGGGGAATGCTCTGTTTAATGGGCTCCCAGGCTAATTCTCTTGTTCGAATTCCGTCCATAAATTTGATGTATGTAACGTTCTTTCTACCCTTGTAAAGTGGAGATGTGTAAGATTTATACTAAGCTACAAGTTATGCGTGCAAACGTGCGGGATCATCCAATTCGGCAATGAGCTTTGCCGGCGATCCTCCATAGACCGTTCTGGGTGGGATATTTTTTGTAACGACGGAGCCGGCCGCAATCACTGCACCATAACCGACTGTAACTCCTTTCAAAATAATCGACCTGCACCCGATCCACACATCATCCTCAATGCGCACCGGCTTATTAACAATCGGAGATGATTCATTTATCGGATGGAGGTCACTGTCCATGATAATTACATCCCAGGCTATTTTACAGTTTCTCCCAATCTCAATTCGGTCTTCACATATTATCAGTGTGTTTCTGTTCAGATAGGTTCCATTCCCAATTACCAGGGTAGCTGTGGAGCCTATCTCTAAACGCACTCCGGAATAGAATTGGCAGTTTTCAGCCAGTAATTTTCCCCCTTTATGAATCACTTTAGGCATAGGCATTCCGCCGGATACAATAATGTATCCACAGCTGTCAAACTTTTGCGAAAACCATAACCCGGCAATATGTTCCCTAATGGAATATTTCCGAAAACGTAACATGAATTTATGCAGATAACTTTGGTCATTCATATGTTTACTTTGGATTGTGGGCTCATAAATAGCTCTCCTCTCACATCTCCTACAAATAGAGTGCCGTTAATTTGACCTATTACAGTAATGTTAAAAGGTTTGGGTTAGAAGATCCCGGTGATTCAAAGAAAAGAAGCAGCTACAACCGGCCAAAAACTATGAGAGGGAACATGAAAAAAAATTTGTGCAACTTTGCGCCTTGTTGCCTTTTCCCAAAGGGATCCCTGCGGGGGTGGCTAAAACTTTCTGCCTTCTCCTCATAAATCTGTCTTCGGTATTTAATAGGATCTAATCATGGATTAAACAAATCATGTTTTTCAACATGATAAAAATTTGATTTTGCAGAACGGGGTGGGGAATGGATCGTTACAAGCTATGATAAAAGCTCAATTCAAGTGTGAATATTTTTCACATACGTATTGTATCGTGTAATATTGTTTAGGTATCCATTCTCAATTTAAATAATGATATCTCCCTTCAAATCATAAATGAAATCCTTGTATAGCCATTTCTCTGTATGATTCAGGACCCTTATCACTTTTGGCACATCTTTTGTATGAAGCACTTTACGGATGTAACCGCTCATTCCTAATGGATCGAACTGAATGTTCTTATTGAAAATAAAGTGCATCTCTTTTTGAGAAAAAAGGATGTTTGAGGGTGGTGAAGCGGCATGAAACACTCAGTCCGTTTACGTCTATTTATGAATTGTATTTCATTGAACCAATAATTTAAAAAAACTTTCTATGGAGATGGATTTTTTTACACCTACACCACAATCGGCTGATTTTGACCAATACCTGTTTCTCAATGAGCCGAATAGAACTACCAGGCAGAGTGAGAAGTATGGTCATAAAGGTAAATCCGAATGGCATAAGAGTCTTTCCGGCCAAAACGGCTACGGGCTTTGTGAAGAATCGGTGTACCGGCTCGGGTCATATAAACATTTTCATACCTTCTGTCCATTTCTGGGAGGTGATTATGACTATGAAAAAGTAGCACAAGAACTTTACGGTTACCTTCAAGCCGGTGGCACAACCTGTATACTGGATATTTCGGTTAAAAAAATCAATTTACAAAGTAACCCTCAGGTATTTGAACCGGCAATGAATTATATGGAGAAGGTATCATGATTTACGATTGGTCCAGACAACAGGCTCAGATAAACAGGAATCAAATTGCTGTATCTCTGAATGGCGAGAAAATCACGTATGGAAAACTTGAATCGGAGAGTAACAAACTGGCCGGAATATTATTAAAACAAAATCTGGCGCCCGGAGACCGTGTAGGACTTTTCATGGAGAAAACCCCAAAAACCATCATTGCTGTGCTTGGGATTACAAAAGCAGGGGGGGTGTATGTTCCGCTGGATCCACACAGCCCGGCTGAAACAGTGGTGGAAATCATCAAATCATCAAGTCCTTCCTTTCTATTTGTTGATCATGAAACAATTTTAAAGTTTCAGGATATTGTTCATTCTGATACTGAAACAAGTATGATACCCTGGGCCTGGTGGTCAGAAGAACCGTTGATGCATGGGGACGTCATTAGCCCTCAATTTTCATATAAAGATATTAAGGGCCAGAAAAACGAACCTTATCAGGTAGTCCGAAATTCTGTAAGAGCAGCTTATATTTTGTTTACATCCGGATCCACCGGCAAGCCAAAAGGTGTAGTTATCACCCACAAGAACATAGAATCCTTCATAAACTGGGCGGTCCCTCATTTCGATATGAAATCGGGCGAACGTAGCTCTTGTCACTCCCCCCTTCATGTTGGTCTATCTGCCTTTGACATTTACGGTGCATTTGCATCGGGCTGCCATCTTCATCTGGTACCGGATGCCATTCATAACCACCCGAAAAAATTATCTGCATTTATTTTGGATAACAAACTGGATCAGTGGGTTTCAGCACCAACCGCATTCAGTAAAATTGCGAAGTTTCAGGTTATTCCCGACGGGGGGTATCCCAACCTGAAGCGGTTGATATGTTGTGGGGCAGATTTTCCGCTGCCGGGATTAAAGTACTGTATGCAACATTTGCCGGGCGTTCAGCTTACCAACCTGTACGGCCCCACAGAGGCAACCATAGCGAGCAGTTATTATACTGTCAATAAACTGCCGGAGAATCTTGCCGGGATTCCTCTTGGTGAACCATGTACAGATGAGAAACTAATCATATTGGACGAAGACCTCCATCAAAAAAAGATTGGAGAAGTGGGCGATCTTTACATTGAAGGAAGCGGATTAAGTCCCGGTTACTGGAAAGACATCGCCAAAACAAAGGAGACATTTATGTGGTATAATAACGAAGATGGCTGCCGGAAAAGAGTATATAAAACCGGAGACCTTGCATATCTCGGCAGTGACGGACTGGTCTATAACGGCAGGTCTGCCAATCTGATTAAAAGCAGAGGATACCGTATAGAACCCGGGGAAATTGAAACAGCCCTCGGCCATAGCGAATTGCTTCGTGAATACGCGGTTGTCCCGGTTCATAGAGATAACTCTGAAGGCATGGACATTGGTTGCGCCTATGTTGGTAAGGAAATGAAAAATGGTGCTCTTGCCCCTCTTCTACAACTAAAATTAAAGAATACAATCCCTTCCTATATGGTGCCGCAGGTCTGGAAGGAGTTCGACAGTCTTCCAAGAAACGGCAACGGAAAAATCGACCGGAAAAAGATATCTGATCATTTTCAGGAAAGCCAAAACGGTCATGAAACCTGACAATAAATATCACCCATATATGAACCGGAAAACTCCCTTACTTTCGTGTAAGTGATTAGATAACATTCTTTTCGGGAATGATTAAAGCCCGAATAACGAAAAGCTTTTTTGAATAATCGCATCAATGTAATGAACTCAAATCTGAATTTGACAGATACAAACAAAACTCGCGAGTTTCTTAAGGAAGAGAATTCACAGCCTATTACTCCTTTGGCGATAGATGATATCTATGCGGTGGTAGCTCTTTCCCGAAAATATGTTGCCCGAAGCAGGGAGTCTTTCTGCCATACATTGATAAAAAGAATGTCTGATCTCTACTTTAAAGACGGAAAGCTCCGCCCGAATGCCTCTCCGCTTGTAAGCCGGTCGGAAAATGGCCATGTAAATGGGTTTTTAGGCGTAATCACAAAACAATTCCGATACGGGGACAGAACCATAACCGTTGCTAACTGCCATCACCTGGTGGCTACAAAAGAGGCCAGAAAACAGCTGATGCCGATGAGATTACTTCAACGTTTTCTTGCAGGCCCACAGGACATTTCTTTTTCTGACGGTTCGTCTGACTCTATAAGCGAGCTATGGAAACAGCTTGGCGGAGAATACGTGACCGGTGAAAGCATCTACTATAAAATTCCGTTGCGCCCTGCTTCATTAGCAGCAGGTCATTTTCTTAAACAGAACCGAAACGGATTGGGCAGCGGGTTACGCTCCATAGCTACCTATGCGGATACGATAGCCGGTAGGATACGTATCCCCCTCTTTTACCGGAAAGAGAAGACCGGCATCGTTTTTGTGCCGCTCAATAAAGATTTAATGGCTGTGCTGCTGGAAAAAATGAAACCATTCTATCTTCTTTTTCCCCAATACGATCCATCAGATATTGAGAGCTTGTTCCGGCTGCTTGATGGTGAAACCAGGTTTGGGACTCTGCATAAGGCTGCGCTTATGAACACGAATGATCAACCTATTGGCTGGTTTATCTATTATGCCCAAAAAAAGGGTGTTTGTGAGGTAATCCAGGCAGTATCAATGCCGGGAAAAGAAACCCAATTATTTGATTCCCTGACCTGGCACGCTTTTTCAATGGGGGGAGTGGAAATCTCGGGGCGCCTGATGCCCAGTCAGCTACAAACCCCATTTACCACGAAATCCGTTTCCTTGCCGGCCCGGATGTGGACCTTAATGAAGAGCAACGACGTGGAACTAAAACATATCATACAATCGGGCAAAGCTTTTATGACACGGCTTGAAGGAGATCTCTGGGTTCTTTGAAAATTGACTGAAATTCCGGGTTTTTAAACCCTCTATCCAAATGAAAACTATAATGATTTATAACAAATACAACGAAGAAAGTGAAGATGATACAAATCGCGCTTTCACACCTTTTAAAAAGGAAAAAAATTGATTGATCAACATGAAATAAAAGAGCCGCACTCCATACAAGCCTTCAGAAGCGACCTGCCTGAACAGTCACAACTCGGTGATAAGGGTAACAGGTCAGAAGAGCGACACACAGAAATCAAAATCATTACACATACGGATGAATTGGAGGCACTTGAACAAGATTGGAACGGGTTGGCAAGTGAATCCGACATACATATTTTTCAGACATATGAATGGAACCGTATATGGTGGCAGCATTTTGGCACAAACAAGAAGCTGCATATTGTGGCAGTATATACAGAAAACAAACTGGCAGGTATAGCTCCTCTTTTTGAAGATGATGTGCACCTGTTTGGGCGCAAAGTATACTCTTGTTTACGATTTTTGGGCTCCTATGTTAGTCAACCGGAAGGAGAACCGTTAATAGGCAACATTTCCTATTCGGATTATCTGGATTGTATCATTCAACCCGGATATGAGCAACTATTTTATCGATACATTCTTCAGCATTTCGAAGAGCTTAAGTCCGAATATGATGAGATTATTTTGGATGAGGTTTCTGAAGAAAGTGTCATGAGCAGTATAATGATCCCCCTCATTGAAGGGAGTAACTTTGAGTTGAGCTATAAAATAGAACCAGCTTCCTCCAGCCCTGTAATTGAACTGGATTCTACATGGAAAGCGTATTTGAATTCATTGAATGTTAAAGACAGGTATAATGCCCGGCGTTATTTTAAACGATCAAAAAAAGGAAATGCCAAAGCTTTTAAAATCGAAAAAATAAAGCACCCCGGGGAATTGCCCGGGGTACTTACAGACCTTATCCAAATGCATCAGCAGCAATGGAACAGTCGAGGATTCGCAGGTACATTTTCAGAAAAAAGGATGTGTGATTTTTTGATGGAAATCTCAAAATCATTCTATGAGCATGGATGGATAGAATTTAATATGGCCATTCCGGCAGAAGCAGGCGCAAAATATGTAGCTATTGATGCATTTTTAACATATAAAAACAGAGTATACCTTATGCACCGGGGTATGGATGAAGACTCATTATATAGAAAACAGGGGCCGGGCAATGTATTGTTATTCGCAAGATTAAATGAGGCTATTCATGATGGAGTGAAAGTTTTCGATATGCTGCGCGGATCGGAAGAATTCAAAATAAGAATGGCCACTAAAATCAATCAAAACAAAAAAATCATTGTCTACACAGGCAATAAAGCAGAAAGACTGCTTCCGGCGTTGGTAAATAAATACATGTGGAGTATCAGGCAAGCCAGGATCGAAAAAATGCAAGTTATGCAAGTGTTTAAAGGCAAGTCATTTTTTAAGGGGATAACAGAGTACACTCAATTTCTGCACAGGCGCATCAAACATAAATTTTATCACTGACAGGTATCAAGAATTATGAAAGAGCATTCCATAAATACAAAAAAAACAGTTGGTAAAAATTCACTAAATCAGTATTTGAGGCAGTTTGAAGGCAGGCCGTATTTTTACGGTAATGCGTCACATGCTTTTTATGATATAATGATGTGGCTGCAAAAGAACCGCCCAAAGAAAAAACCAAATATCGTGATGCCGGTTTACATCCCCGCAAAATTGTACCGCTTTATACTTGCTGCAGGATATGAGCCAAAATTTTACGATGTACCTGAAGATTTGAATATAAACCTGGAAGAAATCAGCGGTTTGATAGATGATCAGACACAGGCAGTATTTGCTGTTCACTTTTTCGGTGTTCCGGTTGATTTGCAGCCATTAAAGAGCATTACAGAAAGTGCAGGTGTATATCTTATTGAGGATTGTGCACATAGTTTGAACGCATCTTACAAGGGCCGGCAGCTTGGCTCCACAGGTGATTGTACGTTGTTCAGTACAAGAAAAATGCTGCAGCTGCACTGCGGTGGTGTATTGGTTTTAAAAACAGAACTCTGGGATTTTAAGCCATCCCGAAGCGAAAGGGTTCGTAGCCCGTTTACAATGGTTCATTTTGCAGGGTCGCGGGTAAAATATACAGTTAATAATTGGATGAAAGCATACAGCCCGTTTAAACAGTCAGAAATTCCATATGACGGATACATTGATTTTTCGGAAGAACATATTGTGCGGGTTAAAAAAATGGACTTTTTCTTCAGGTGGTATATTAACAGTCAGGATTTAAATAAAATGGCCAATGAACGCCGCGAAAAATTTCTCTACTTGCTGAATGGTATCCATGACCTGGATCAATTTCATCCGATGGGAATGGAGCGGTATGCGAAGAGAGAAGAAACAGGGCAGTATTCACTGCATAGCGGCTTTGTGCCTTTTAGTATGCCCATTCTGACTCCGGAAGGGGCCAGGGATCAGGTTCAGCAGGCACTGTGTGATGCCGGTGTGCTGTGCTTTGTTGGCTGGCCGGAAGCTCCATTCGGGTTAAAGGGATTTAATGGGGCTGAGATGCTGAAAGATCGCCTGCTGGAATTGCCCGTACACCAATTTATGGATGATCATCACCTTAAAATTATTGTTGACTGTTTAAACTCACTGCGTGTACAGGTAAAGGAAAATAAAAGTGAGACTCTGGTAAGTGCTTAACAATTGGGAAGGGAGGAAGGGTTTAGCCATGTAGGCCGGAGAGCTTCTCCGGCGTGGAAAGCCCCGGAAAAACAGACGAACGGACGAACCGATTAACAGAGTAAGTGAGGGCAGGAAGGGTTTAGCCACCCCCGCAGGGATCTCATTGGGAAAGGACAGCAGGGCACGAAGGTGCACTAATGTTTTTGTAATGTCACAGATTTTCAAAACGAGGGTAAAAAGCTCTTTACTTATTCTTGACTATTATTTTAATCAAATTACTGTTTAAGTAATAATTATCTCTTCCTTGTTTTATTTTTTTCAGGAAATTGGCGTCTGACAATTCGTCTAAATACTTCGTAGCTGTCGGGCGGCTGAGATTCAGGTCATCTTTTAAATGATTTATTTTTGTATAAGGATGACTAAAAATATGATTGATTAAATCCTGACTGTAAAAAGAGTATTGCTTTCGGATTTGGTGTTTTGTCTTTAGCATCTCTTCCCGAATTTGTATGATATCTTCAATGGTACCGATCGATGTTTGCTTCACCCCTTCAAGCAAATAGAGTATCCAGCTTTCCCAGTCGTTACGCGTTCTTACCCGCTGCAGCAACTCGTAATATCTTGGTTTATTTTTTACGATGTACCGGCTCAGATATAATACCGGAATATCCAACAATCCCTTTTGAACTAAATAGAGGATGTTTATGATTCGTCCGGTTCTTCCATTTCCGTCATAAAACGGATGAATACTTTCAAATTGAACATGGATGATAGCCATTTTAATAAGCGGATGAACATCAGACAGCTCATCATTATTTATGTATTGCTCCAGATTATCGAGTGCTTTGAGAATAACATTCTTATGTTGAAGAGGCACAAACACCACTTCTCCCGTTGCAGGATTCGATAACGTTGTTCCCGGTAAAGATCGAATACCGGCATCATTATCTTCCAGGGTTTTCTGAATGCGTTCAAAGCCTTCTTTTAGCGCAACGGCGTACCGCTGTACCTGTTTGGTAGTTTGATCAATTCTCTTCTCTTTTTCTACATCCGCCCTATACAGAGCATCGCTGGTGGTTACAATATTCTCAATTTCAGAAGAATCCCTTGCTTCCTGGATGGGGAGTATATTGAGGAGAATACCCTGATTGGGAATCGTTTGAGAAATTCCCTTTAACTCAGATAAATACTGCTGAGCCTCCAGCGCTTTTTTGAGAACCTCCGGTGTTTCTACATTTACTTTTGGAGGAAGCGGATGCCATTCCCACTCTTTGGGTTCGGTTGTCATAACTTTTGAGCTTTTCCTTTACATATTATTCAAATATGTAAAGAAACCGGTAATCTTTTTATGTATGGGTTGGCAAATAGTTTGGGCCGGAGCCTATCGTACAGACTTCCGAAGCCTTTCGGCCCATATCAACGCGCCATCCCTTCAAACCCAATCCCGGTTACTGCAAAAGCCTGCAATACTTCGGAACTCTCACTTTGCCGTTAAAATGTTAATAACTGAAGTGAACTTCCAAAATTTTAATAAAATTTGGAAGTTCACTTCAGTAATTTTATTTTGAAAATAAAAAATCCAAACTGAATTAAAAGAGATGATCCGCAGAACCATTCAGGACCACATTATGAAATTTCTTTTTAGAGGCAAGGTGATCATCCTGTATGGGGCGCGCAGAACCGGCAAGACCACCCTCTCTAAGGTTATTCTTTCCGAATTTGGAGACTCAGCACGGTACATCAATTGTGAAATTCTGCAGTACAGGCAGGCGCTTCAAACCACCAATACGGCCTTATTAAACGATTTTCTGGGCAACTACCGGATTATTGTTCTCGATGAAGCCCAAAGTATTCCGGATATCGGACTTACCCTCAAAGTACTCGTCGATACCCGCCCTGATTTACAGATTATCGCCACGGGTTCATCATCTTTTGATATGGCACAAGCGATCAGTGAACCTCTCACGGGGCGCTCCCGCACCTTTACGTTGTACCCATTCTCACTAAGTGAAATATCACAGGATTCCCATCCTGTTGACTGGGATGCCAGGCTGGACAATATATTGCGATTCGGCATGTATCCGGACGTTTACGGGCAAACGGATGAGATGGCCATTGAAGAACTCCGTGATATTGCCACCAATTATCTTTACAAGGATGTGTTGCAGTATCATCAGCTCAAACGTTCCGACCTGCTGTTTAAACTGCTGCAGGCACTGGCTTTTCAGATGGGTCATGAGGTGTCGTACGGCGAGCTGGCCAGGTTGCTGGGTGAGAATCATCATACCGTTAGAAATTATGTGGAGCTATTGGAAAAGAGTTTTGTGATATACCGCCTGGGTTCTTTCAGCCGCAACCTGCGCAAGGAGATTTCAAAATCATTCAAGGTTTATTTTATGGATAACGGAATACGAAACAGCCTCATCAACAATTACAACCCGCTGTGGCAGCGTGATGATACCGGTGCCCTTTGGGAAAATTTTTGTGTAACAGAACGGATGAAGCAGCTCCACAACAACAGGAAATTCCCGAACCGCTATTTCTGGCGCACCTACGACCGCAAGGAAATTGATTACATTGAGGAGTCGGGTGGCGAGTTATCGGCCGTTGAGTTTAAATGGAACCCGGCCGCAAAAGTCAAAAAGCCGGTGGAATTTTTGGAAAGCTATCAAAAATCCGGTTTCACAGTTGTACATCGCGATAACTACAGGGATTTTCTATTATGACGGACAGACTTCCGAAGCCTTGCTTTGTCTCAAGACCGGGGTTGGCTGTGTTACCGGGTTAATCATAATGAGTCCACATTCGAATCACTTTAACGATCTTTTCTTCCTCAAGCACCTGGTAAACCAAACGGTGCTGGATATTGATACGTCTTGAATACGCCCCCTCTAAATTTCCAACAAGTTTTTCGTAAGGAGGATAATCTTCAAAAGGATTCTCCTTAATAATTTTCAGTAACACTTCTATTTTTGGTTTCAATCCCGAAGAAGCCGCTTTCCTGGCATCCGTTTTTGCCTGTTTTGTGTAAACGAGTTTGTATTTACTCACCAGTCAAGTTCTTCATCGGTTTCTTCAACAGGGGTCTGCAGTCCTTCAATAATGGATTCCTGCATTCCCGGAATGGAAGTCAGGTAGAGTGTTTCCTGAATCGAACGCCAGTCATCCTCGCTGATAAGTACCGCATTGGATCTTTTACCGGTAATTTGAATGGGCTCATGAGTTTCAGAAGCTTCATCCAATAGCCGGTAAATTTCTTTTCGGGCCTGGGTCGCAGTTAATGTTTTCATCACATTGGAATGAATTATATTTACCATCTGAACGTACGCTATTACGTACTTATTGTCAAGCTATTGAGCAGGTACTTACGACATATTCGGAAGTCTCTCTTTAAAGCAAATTTCCAAAATTAATGTAAATTG
>SKKO01000153.1 GCA_007123715.1 Balneolaceae bacterium
AAAAATTGAAAACCATCTTTGTCTACAGATTCAACCCTGTTTACGATACGTGATCTAACAATCACAAGAACAAACAAATTTTTCCGGCCTTTGTAATGTTCATTTAAATAATTATTGAGATCATCCGACCCAACACATTCAACAGGCTGAATTATTTCATCTGCCTTGATTCGGAAATATCCCTCACTATTCAATTCTCTCCATTTTCTTTTTGATATCACATGAAATAGTAAATCAGAATTCATTGGTTTTTTTATTTAAATTGACATTTTGTTGTCCTTAATTAAGGGCAACATGCAGTAAAGCGTCACCTTTATGAACAACCGGGCAATAATTCAGCCCAATAATTCGGCCGATGTACCGACTTTTAAGTTTAAAGGACTCAGTTCCAAACGGATCGGTTATTTCACCAAGTAACTGCCTTTTTTTAACAACTTCACCAATTCGTACTTTGGGATGAAATATACCGGCATATGTAGCCCTTACCCAGGCAGATTTTTCAAAAATTTCGACTTTTCCGGGTTCCGGTGCATTTTCTTTCATCCCAAGGTATTTCATTAATCGCATTGTACCTTCAATCGCCTGCTGTATTCCAAAATCATCAAATCTTAGGGATTCACCAGTTTCAAATACAAGTATATGTTTTTTCTTATTATGAGCAGCTTTTCGAAATGACTTGTCGATCAGTGGTGAGTGCAAAATTACCGGCGGAGCAAAAGCTTTTGCAAGTTCTAAGTTTTTTTCAATATCAAATACACATCTGATCTGTGGATAGTTAGCACGGCTTGCACCACCTGTATGAAAATCAATCCCAATATCAATTTTAGGAATAATTTCGTTCATTATCTTGTGGGCCAATATTTTAGCTAATGATCCAGACTTGTTTCCGGGAAAGCTTCTGTTAATGTCTTTCCCATCAGGCACTCCGCGAACATTCTGTATAAAACCGTAAACATTCATTAATGGAATGGCTATAACTGATCCTCGGTCAGGTTTCAGCATTCCGGCAGAGAGCATTTTTCTTACGATTTCAATTCCATTTATTTCATCACCATGCAAACCTCCGGTTAATAGTAAAACCGGTCCGGGTTTCATTGAACGAATTACCCTCACAGGCAAACGGATATCTGTTCTTGTCGGGAGTAGTGCAATCTCGAGAAAAAGCTGCCTGTCCTCTCCCCTCCCAATTTTTTCTCCATTAATATGTATTAAATCAGCCACCCGGTTTAATTTTACGTCTGATATTTTTTCGTTTTTGTGAAGCATCAATTAATATTTCAACATACTTCACAATCTCGGCAGCAATATCTTTTTTTGTTGATATTTCGATTCCCTGGATCCCGGGTGAAGAGTTTACCTCCAATACAAGAGGTCCACGGTCTGATTGCAACAAATCAACGCCGGCTACAGACAAATTCATTGCTCTTGCTGCTGTAAGCGCAGCTTCTCTTTCGAGCTTGGAAAGCTTGATAGCCGTAGCTGTTCCACCCTGATGCAAGTTGGAACGAAATTCACCATCTTTCCCCTGGCGCTTCATCGCTCCCACAACTTTATTGTTTACCACAAATGCACGAATATCAGCACCTTTTGCCTCTTGAATAAACTCCTGAACAATAACCCGGGCTTTCATACTATGAAATGCCTCAATAATGGATTCTGCCGCTTTTTGTGTCGGAGCCAAAACAACTCCATATCCTTGTGTGCCTTCAAGTAGTTTTACGATAAGCGGTGCCCCGCCAACACTATCTATAATGGTCTGTGTCTCCTTACTGTAATTGGTAAAAACAGTTTTTGGCATACCAACCGAAGACCTTGCAAGAATCTGGAGACTTCGCAATTTATCACGTGACCTTACAAGAGCCTGAGATTCTATCACAGTTGGCACTTTCATCATTTCGAACTGCCTTACAACTGCCGCACCATAAAATGTAACAGATGCACCAATTCGCGGAATCACAGCAGCAACATCGGTTACCAGCTCACCTTTATATATGATGGATGGCCTGTTCTGCTCTATAACGATGTCACATTTTAAATGGTCAAGAACTAATGCTTCATGACCCCTCAATTCTATAGCTTCAACAAGACGCCTTGTTGAATAAAGTGATTTATTTCTTGAAAGAATAGCTATTTTAAATGGCTTGTACTGCATGTGTTTATGCTATTTATATAAAAATTTTTTTGATACGTCAACAAGAAATTTTGTTGAGATAAACCTTCTGCCTATTAATACCGGATATCGCATTTCAGACCTATCTGCGAGCGAAAGTTGTATCATTGCCGATTTGCCGCAAAAAAAAACCTTTTGTCTGATAATGACTCTCTTCTCTGTGAGCCCGTTCGAACTTCTTACATTTTTTATTTTATGGACTCTGCATTCATGTTGTATTTCTTCATATTCCGGATGATGGGGATCAAGAACAAAAAATCTTACCCAGCCATTATTATTTTTTTCGAAAAAAGTGATCTTATGGCAGTGTATGCTTGATGTGTATGCACCCGTATCAATTTTCGCATCAAGATTAAAAAGAGAAAGATTCGGAAAATCAATTTTTTCTACTCGTCCGATTATTGGCTTTTCTTCAGTTATTTGCTGCAATGGATTTATCAATCTTTGTTTGAATATGATAAAATAAGATGTTTTTCTTTCGAGTGCATGGTTTAATTTTAATCTAAGATGATTGTATTTCTCATAATTTAAAATGAACTTTGACGGGCTTTTAAAAACTTTCTCTACCAACGTACCATTGTACTAAAAATTTAACGATTGATGAATTTATCCTTTCAGATTGAAAAACCTGTTCTTCTTCTTGATGAAGTAAGGTGCAAAAAGAATATCCAAAATATTTCACAACGAGCTGAACAATCCGGTTGTTCATTCCGGCCCCATTTCAAAACTCATCAGTCCAATGCTATAGGTAAGTGGTTCCGAAATGCCGGTGTCGGGGGAATAACGGTTTCATCCGTCTCTATGGCCGAGTATTTTGTTCAGGGCGGCTGGGATGATATAACTATTGCTTTTCCTTTTTTTCCTGCACAAATAAATAAATTAAGGGAGCTGGAAAAAAATGCGGATTTACGTTTATTTATTCACTCCACTGAGCATCTTGAACAACTCGACAGGGAATTAAATCGGCCTTTCAAATTCTATATTGAAATTAACCCCGGATTCGGTAGAAGCGGAGTTCATTATGAAGACTTTGAACGCATAGTTAACATCATGAAGACAGCGGATAAGTTTGATTTGCCTTCTTTTTACGGTTTTTACATCCACGATGGCAGAACTTATCAGGCAACAAACCGTGAACAGATTAAAGTAAAAGCTGAAATTCCTATCACAATTCTGCAAACTTTAAAAAAGAAATTTCCAGATGCTATAACTTCGATCGGTGACACACCATCCGCAAGTATTATTGAAAATTTCGATGGAATTGATGAATTGACACCCGGTAATTTTGTCTTTTATGATTGGATGCAGGTGCAAACAGGCAGCTGTTCATTGAATGATGTGGCACTGTTTGTTTTACTTCCGGTGTCTCAGCAAATTAGCAATAACAAGTCCATTGTTCATGGCGGGGCTGTACATCTTTCTAAAGAATATCTCACCGATAATAACACAACAAATTTTGGTCAAATTGTAC
>SKKO01000083.1 GCA_007123715.1 Balneolaceae bacterium
TAGAAAACGGTAAATTAACTCCAATGCATTCCGGGTATCATGATATCGACGCCGCACCAAGTCTGGATCTCATGACTGAAAACGCCGATGATCCTTACTTTAATAATTATCTTTATTTGTCAGTTGGTAAACGCCCAGCAGAGGAGCTCTACGATATTCAAAATGACCCGGGAAATATAAATAACCTGGCTTTAGATCCTGCATATGAAGATGTGACACGGGCATTTCGGCAAAAATTAAATCGCTTTCTGGAAGAAACCGGAGATCCACGTGTGACCGGTGACGGTGATATCTGGGAGAGTTATCCAAGGCTTAGAGGGCCAATGCGGGAATTTCCAATTCCTGAATGGGCACTTCCCTCTGAAGATGAAAAAAAGTAGAGTCCAAAAATCATGTATCGAAAAATACTCTGTTTATTTATTGTTTTGGGGATCTGTTCTCATGACCTGTTTGCACAAAACCTCACCCCAACCGAACTTCGCACCTGGTACACAAAAAACCCGATCGGGCTGGATGAGCCCAATCCCGGCCTGAGCTGGATCTTGAAATCCGATCAGAGAGGAGCTCATCAAACCGCATACCGGATTTTAGTGGCGAGTGAAATTGAAAAACTCTCAGAAGAAAAAGCCGATATCTGGGACAGTGGAATCGTTAAATCAGACCAACAGGTTCAGATTTTGTATGAAGGCCCGGAATTAATTTCAGCCAAACGATATTACTGGACAGTTTCGGTTTGGGATAGTGAAAACAGGCAGAGCAAATATGCCGATCCAGTCTATTTTGAAACAGGCCTGATGAACCGGGATGACTGGAAAGCAGTCTGGATCTCTGACGTGCCGGCCTATTCCGCAGTTCCGAAACATGAAGATATCCTGCAGCCCCGGCCTGCTCCTCATTTCAGAAAAAGTTTTCATGCTGAAACACAGATAGCCTCTGCAAGGCTTTTTATATCAGGGCTTGGTTATTACGAGGCATTTATCAATGGTGAACGTGTGGGAGATCATTTACTGGACCCAATGAAAACCCGGTACGACAGAAAAGTTTTATACGTAACCTATGATGTAACCGATTACCTCATCCAGGGAGAAAATGCCATAGGAGTGATTTTGGGAACCGGCTGGTACAATTTTCATGCGTTGGCCGCATGGGATTTTCATAATGCTCCCTGGCGTGCACCTGTATCACTAAAGGCTCAGCTTGAAATTACTTATAACGACGGCTCATCACAGACTATCCGCACAGATCGCACCTGGCAAATGAATACAGGCCCGATCGTATTTGACAGCATTCATAACGGTGAAACGTACGATGCCCGTCTTGAACTGGGCGACTGGACAAATCCTTCTGCCGAAACAGATGACTGGCAACAGGCGTTCGAAGTGTTAGGGCCCGACGGAGAAATGCGCAGCCAGCAAATGCCACCCATCCGTCATGTGCGAACACTTTCAGCTCAGGAGATATCAAATCCGAAACCAAACATACTGGTTTACGATTTCGGAGAGAATATAACCGGCTGGATTCATCTTGTGGCTAAAGGGCCGGAAGGTATGGAGATTGTTATACGTCATGGAGAGAGGTTATACGATGACGGAACACTTGATTATGAAGAATTGAGCCGGTTTGTTTTCAGCGGGGAAACTCAAACATCAAGATATATTCTGGGGCCGGATCAGCCCTCAGGCTGGAGTCCGCGGTTTACCTATCACGGATTTCAGTACGCACAAGTGGAAGTGGCTGATGGTGTGGAAATCATAAGCCTGGAAGCCAGAGTTGTGCATACCGATTTTGAAAAAACCGGTTCATTCGCATCATCCAATCCGCTTTTCAGCAAAATACATGAAGCCAAGAAACTTGCCTACCTTGGCAATTATCACGGTTATCCCACCGATTGCCCGCATCGGGAAAAGATTGGATGGTCGGGGGATGCACATCTTGTCGCAGAGGGTGGACTATTCAATTATGAAACAGTTTCCGCTTACATCAAATGGATTGATGATTTTGTTGATGAACAGCGAAGTACAGGGCAGGTTGCTCCTATTATTCCGACAAGTGGATGGGGATATGACATGGGAATGAGAGAAGAGTATATCAGAAACAGAGGCCGCGGACCACAATGGGAGGGTGCTTTTATTTTGATTCCCTGGTACCTCTATCTGCATACCGGTGACACATCAATCATTGAACGATATTACGAGCCTCTCAGAAAGTATGTCCGTTACCTCGAGAGACACGCAGAAGAGAACTATACGCTTTCATTTGGTATTGACGACCATAAAACCCTGACTGACAGCACTCCTCCTATCCTTGCAACGGGTTACTTCTATTCTTTCGCCAATATTCTTAACCGGATGGCTGAAAAGACAGGGAGAGAATCTGATATGAATTATTTTTCTGAACTTGCCCGAAAAATTAAACAAGGATACCGTGAGCGGTTTTATGATCAGGAGAATCAAACCTGGGGCAATGGCAGCCAAACCTCACTGGCCGGCACCCTGTATCATGATCTGGCCGGGCCGGATGATGTGGTTATGATTTTGGAAAAGCTACTGAATAATCTTGAAGAAAGGGACTTTCACCTCGATACCGGTGTAATCGGTACGAAATATATGCTACGGGTTCTCACGGAATACGGGCATGCCGATGTAATGTACAGAATTGCATCAAAAACCACATTTCCTTCCTGGGGGTACTGGATCGAAAAAGGAGCTACTACATTATGGCAAAACTGGGACGGAACCCAATCCCGGAATCATGTGATGTTCGGAAGTATTGATGAGTGGTTTTACAAAGCGATTGCAGGTATACGCCCTGACCCCGGGAAACCCGGATTCAGGCGGGTCATCATCTATCCGGAATTTATTGACGATCTGGAGTATGCCAAAGGATCGTATGACAGCTGGCGCGGAACGATACGCAGTGATTGGGAAAAAACAGATCGAGAAATCCGGCTTAATGTTGAAATACCGGCAAATACATCAGCTCATGTTTACCTGCCTGATTCAGATCCTAAAAAAATGTATGAAAGCGGTCGAAATATTGAGGACATCCCGGAGATTACAATAATCGGTTCTAATGGAAACAGATTTCTAGTTGAAATAAAGTCCGGCATTTATCACTTTAGTATCGGTTTAGACTGATATGGAATAAATCAGCCGATTTTTTTAAACCGGCTTATGGTCGGTGAATCCGGCAATCAAACATTCTGAATGATGTATAAATACTTTTTTATTGGCATTGTATTTTTCTCCTTTTTTTGTGAATCTGCTGTTAGTCAGGAAAAACCCAACATCCTCTGGATCTCCACTGAAGACCACAATCCCGCAATAGGGGCTTATGGAGACGATTACGCCCATACCCCAAATATCGACCGACTAGCGAAAGAGGGTATTTTGTACCGTAACGCGTTTGTTTCCTCACCCATTTGTTCACCGGCGCGTTCGGCCATTATTACCGGGATGCATGCCACATCGTTGGGCACACAACATCTTCGCTCCGAAATCGATATCCCGGATTTTATCAAAACCCTTCCCGAAATAATGATGGAGCACGGGTATTACACCTCCAACAACGTAAAAACAGATTACAATTTTGATCCAACCGGGCGTTGGAATGAATCAAGTGATACCGCTCACTGGAGA